>JAIXVB010000570.1 GCA_027483245.1 Verrucomicrobiaceae bacterium
AGCGCCACCGCCCTGACAGCAGCAGGCGGCAAACGCGTGAAAGGCGGCGAGCCCCAGACCCTGCGCAATCCCAAGGCCGACTTTGAGCAGGCTGGATTTGCCGTCACGGAGGCGCTGAAAAAGGGCAATCGCGACAAAGGCTGGGCCGTCTCACCCGAAGGCGGCCAGCGTCATGAGGCCACCTTTGAGTTCACTCAACCGCTGGCTTTCAAAGGCGGCGCGCAGTTGATCATCCAGATGAGCCAGCCCTTCCAAAACGGGAAATACAATCTGGGCCGCTTCCGCCTCTGGGTCACTAGCAATCCCAACGTGCGCTTCGGCACGGCCAAGGTCATCGGCGATGCCATCAAGACGCCCGTGGCCAAGCGCACGCCGGAACAAAAGGCCGCCCTCAGCGCGCACTTCTTGGCTCAGTTCAAAGACTATCAAGCCACTCAGAAGCTCCTCGCCGCCGCAAAGAAACCGCTAGCGCCTGATGCCCCCCTGCTCGCGCTGGAAGCCAAACACGCCGCGACCCAGAACCCAATCGTGCTTGACCCCAAACTCGTGCAACTGCGGCGCGATGCGGAACTGAGCCAAAAACAACTCGGCAACAAACGCCTCACAGCCGCCCAAGATCTAGCCTGGGCCCTGATCAACTCCCCTGCATTCCTGTTCAATCACTGACGCTTGAGCGGATAGGCGACCCATGGCAGGAGCCGCGTCTGTGCGGAGCACACTTTATTGCTTAGAAGTGTGCCTTCTGAGCTCCTTGGGGTGTTTCGCGCTTTACTCACGAAACGAATCCAGATTAAATCCGCAAATTCGGCGACTTCCGCCATCATTGCACCTCTATCCCCCCATTCATCATCCGAGCCATGAAACTCAGCCGATCCCGCCTCGCCATCCTGGCGCTTCTCTGCGGCACCTCCCTGACCCAGGCCGATATCTTGATCCTCAAGAACGGCAACAAAGTCGAAGGAACCATCCTCCAGGAAAGCCCCACCGCGGTGCGCATGAAGTATCGTCTCACGCCCAAGATCTGGGACGAGAAGGACTTCCCCATGACGGACATCCAGCAGGTGGTGAAACAAACGCCTGAAGAGGTTGAAGTCATCGAGCTGCGCAAGCTGCTGCCCACGCCTGACCTCATGACGGCCGACAAATATGAGCAGACCATTCAGGACCGTCTGCGTCCCTTTGTGAACAAATACAAAGGCACCAAGGAAGCCACCGAGGTCGAAGCCATCATCGCCACCTATCAAGAGGAGAAAGCCAAAGTCTCCAACGGTCAGGCCAAACTCGAAGGCAAATGGCTCTCTGCCGCAGAGGCCAAGGCCAGCGAGTATGACATCGGAGCCTTCAAACTGCTGGTCAGCCTGCGTGCCAAGATCGCCGATCAGAAGTGGAATGAAGCCCTGCGTGAGTTCGACAAGTTTTACAACGTGCGCACCGGGTACCCTGCCTCCATCTACTACGTGGAAGCCATCCGCGAGATCATGGTGGTGATCGAGAAATACGACGCCCTGATCGCCAAGATGGTCAGCGATCAACCCCAGGCGCTGCAAGCCCGCAACGACGGTCTGAAGAAGCTGGTCGATCCGGATCTCTCCCGCACCAAGGCCGCGATCGCACGTGAGCAAGACAGCTGGAAGGCCACCTACGATGCCGAGCGCCGCGCTGCTGTGCGCTGGTTGGTGCCCTACAAGTATGATCTCCGCTCCCTCCAGGATTGCCAGCGTGTCGTCGCTGCCGAGCGCACCCGCCTCGCTGCGTATGATCTGGAAGTGCTCCGCCAGCAAAACGAATCTCTGGGCGCAGCCATCCGTGCCATCGCAAGCTACAATCCGGCGGACGCCGAAGCGGCCATCGATCGTGCGATGAAGATCCCAGGCGGCAATCCACGTGAGTTCAATGCCGTCCTCAATGACGTGCGCATGCGCTACGCCGCCATGCGTGGTGAAATGGCCAAAAGACAAATGTCCGGCATCCCAACGACAAGTGGTTCCACCGCGATCGGCGGCACCGCCAGTGCAGGAGTGGATGATCGAGTCGCACGCATTTTGGCTGAGGCCAATGGCACTGCCCCGCCCCCTGCTCCAGGCACCATGCCTGCCGCCAGCGGCACGGCTCCAGCCCCAGCACCTGTTGCCCCCGCTCCCGTCGCGCAATACGCTCCAGGTGCCCCTGGTGCTGCCCCTGTGGCCCCTGGCGTGAATCCAGCCCTGGCCCAGCAGCGTCCCATGGTCGCCCCGCAGCCGATGCCTGCTCAGCCCATTGCTCCTGTCGCCGCCTATGTGCCGCCACCCGAAGAGTCCAGTTTCCAGACCTACATCATTGTAGGCATGGGCGCGCTGCTCGTTCTTCTGGGCGTGATGCTCTTCCAGCAAAAGAAGAAGCAGCAAGACTGATTTCTCGCTCTGTCCCTAACCATGAAGCCGGGTGTCCTTTGCAGGGCATCCGGTTTTCTTCTTTTCAACGGCCCCTTCTCTGACCAAAGAACCCGCAGTTGAACCGCGTAACTCTCCCTCTGCCATGAATTCTGCCTCTGCTCATCCCACGCGCCGTCGTTTCCTCACCCAAGCAGCCAGCACGCTGTTTGCGGCTCCTTTTGTCACCTCCGGCATGCGTGCGGCATCTCCGAACGGGAAACTGCGCCATGCGGCCTTTGGTGCCTCCGGCATGTCATGGACAGACATGACCGCGATGTCCAATCACGATCAGTGGGAACTGCATGCCATCTGCGATGTGGACACGCGCAACTTCGCCCGTGTGAAAGAAAAGTGGCCGCAGGTGAAATGCTACCAGGACTGGCAGGAGCTGCTGGAGAAGGAGGCCGACAACATCGACTCCGTCAATGTCTCCACCCCTGATCACATGCATGGCCCCATCGGCCTGCGCGCTCTAGAACTCGGCAAACACATGTATGGTCAGAAACCCCTGGCGCAGAACCTGCACGAATGCCGTCAGCTCATGCTAAAAGCGCGTGAAAAAGGTGTCATGACCCAAATGGGCATCCAGGTCTCCTCCTCATTCACGGAACGCCACGCCGTGGCCATCATCCAGCAGGGTGCCATCGGAAAGGTCAAGGAAGTGCACACCTTCTCCAACAAATTCTGGGGTGACATGGCCCCGGTGCCCGCCAAAAGCGATCCTGTCCCTGCCGAGTTCGATTGGCAAAAGTGGCTGGGCACCGCCACCGATCGCCCGTTCATCCAGGGCTACTACCACCCCGGCCAATGGCGCAAGCGCCGCGACTTCGGCACCGGCACCCTCGGAGACATGGGCTGTCACATGTTCAGCGGCTGGTTCCGCGCCTTGGATCTCGCCGCTCCAGTCGCCGTGAAGTCCACCGGCCCCGCTCCCCTCAATGCCACCAACTGGGCCATCAATGCCGTGGTCGAATACACCTTCAAAGGCACCGCTTACACCGCAGGAGACACCGTCAAAGTCACCTGGTATGATGGCGATGCCCGCCCACCCGCAGAGGTCATGGCTTTGGCCGATGCCGCCAAGTTCCCCGGCCAAGGCAGCCTCTACATCGGCACCGATGGGGTGCTGCTTTCCTCTCACGGCAGCACTCCCCTGCTCTACCCACGCGAGAAATTCACCGGCTTTAAATACCCCAAACTAGAGCCCCGCGATCACTGGAAAGACTTCATCGACTGCTGTCTGAAGGGTGACAAACAACCCAGTGCCAACTTCGACTACGCGGGCCCCCTCACGGAAGCCGTGCTCCTCGGTTGCCTAGCCAGCCCCTTCCCCGGTGAGACTCTGCAATGGGATGCCCCGGCACTCAAAATCACCAATCACGAAGCCGCCAACAGCCTCGTGAAGCGGCAGTATCGTCCTGGAACCGAAATCTGATCAGGCCTGAACGTGGAACGAGGCGCTCTTGGGAGCGCCTCGTTCTGAAGTCAAAGGACCGTCGAAAAACAGCCTCAGCCAATGTGTGCCCGGTAAGCCGTGGCATCCATCAGAGCAGCGGCAGCATCTGGGCCACTGGTCTTGATTTTAAAAATCCAGCCTGCGCCGTAGGGGTCCGTATTGATCAGTCCTGGCTCACCATTCAGCGCTTCATTCACCTCCACGATCTCGCCAGCCACGGGGGCATAGATGTCGCTCGCGGCTTTCACGGACTCGATCACACAGACCTGCTGGCCTGCCGTCACGGAGCCCAGCTTGGGCAGGTCCACAAAAACCACATCCGTCAGCTCTGCTTGGGCATGATCGGTGATGCCCACAGGAGACACCGCTTGGGTTGGGTCCACCCATTCATGGGAGTCACGGTAGCGGAGTTGATCAGGAACAGAGCTCATGGAGGTTCGACTGGTTGAATTGGAAATTAGGCAGCGAAACCCAGCGCCGTCATGCGCTCGTGGATGGCGTCTTTAGCCTCCAGCAGTTCCGCGATCGGGTCCCACTTACCGCTTGTGAGCGCCTCATGCGCGGTGGTCGGGATCGTCACTTCAAAGCTTTCGTCACCGTAGTTCACGCGGCTGTTTGCCACATCCACCGTCACCGCCAGTTGCGGGTTGGCTTCCACCGCCGCCGCGGCTTTCGCGATGTCTTCGGCCGAGGCCATCACGCAGGGAATGCCCAGCGTCGTGCAATTGCCGAAAAAGATCTCGGCGAAGCTTTGGGCGATGACGGCGCGGAAACCAAACCGATAGAGTGCCTGGGGGGCGTGCTCACGGGAGCTGCCGCAGCCAAAGTTCGTGCCCGAAAGCAGGATCGAGGCGCCTTTGAAGCGAGGATCATCCAGCGGGTGACCCGTCAGCTTGCCGTCCTTGTCGTAGCGCACATCATAAAAGGCATATTCCCCGAGACCATCAAAGGTCACGCACTTCATGAAGCGAGCAGGGATGATGCGGTCCGTATCGATGTCGGAACCAGGAACGTGAACGGCAGTGCCGGCGACTTGTGTGATCTTTGCGAGGGCCATGGGAAGCCGACCTTTAGCAGGCAAACCGACAGGATCAAATGCGGAGAATGACAGATCAGAGGGCCCCCGCAGCCCCCACGGCACCTTGCTGCTGCCGCGACCGATGGAAAACCCAGCCAATTCCCGCCCCGAATCCGAGTCCATAACACAGGCCCCAGGACAACTTCGCCACGGTGCCCAGTTGCGCCTTGGTCAGTGTCCCCTCAGCGATCAGGTGCTTTTTCGGCAGCCAAAAATCATACATCGCCCAATCCCCCGTAAAATAACCCGCCGAGTGCAGGGCAAACAGCCCCACCGCCGCCACCCACCAGCCACGCGCACTCCCCTGCATCCGCAGAATGATCCAAGCAAAGGCCGCACACCCAGCCGCAGCACCGACCCATTCCCCCAGCCGCCCGTGCAGACCAAACCACGCCGCGCACCACAGCACCGCATAGATGAAAAACGCCGGCAGAAACGCCCGGTAAAATCGCCCCATCCCACCGGCCAATCCTCCTAGCACCAGCCCAGACAACCCCAGAAACACCAGCGCGATCGCCCCATACATGCCCAGCTCACCGCCGAAATTTCTGAACCAGCCCGCCGCAAAAGCCCACACCGAAAACGCCGCCACACTCACCAGCGCAAAACCCAGCGCCCCCTGCACCACATCCCACACTCCATGACGAAACGAATTCATCCCCTCAAAACGTCCCCCACCCCCTGCCGATTGCAGCCTTTCTGGGATAAGCCAGTCTCAAATCGCGAAGGCCAGGCAGATCATCGTTCGAACCGGATTCATGTTTCGTCCCTGTTCAGTCCTTCGATATCGGCCAGATCCTTGTGACGACCGCTTGCTCTTTTGTTTTGGATCAGATCCTCCACCGCAATTACCGGCACTAGGAGCCCGTCAAAATCCGCCCATTCCCTCCGTTGGATGCAGTCGGCGAAAAAAAGGGGAATGCCTCGATTGCGACATTCCCCTCTTTGATTATTCGAGTAGCTCACCTTTGATGAGCTTCCCGGATTATTGATTCACCTCACACGTGAATCGGATGCCCCTTGGCCACTTCCGTCGCTTCTTTGATCATCTCGGACAGGGTCGGATGGGCGTGGATGGTGGCTTCGATCTCGTCCCAGGTGGCTTCGAGGTTCATGGCGAGGCCGATCTCGGCGATCATCTCGGTGCTTTCGCTGCCGATGATGTGCGCGCCGATGATTTCTCCGTGAGGCTCTCCGTAGAGGATCTTGACGAAACCTTCGGGCTCAGCGGCAGCGAGGGCCTTGCCACTGGCGACGTAGGGGAACTTACCGACCTTGAATTTGAGGCCTTTTTCCTTCGCGGCACGCTCGGTGAGACCGATGCTGGCGACCTGCGGATGGCAGTAAGTGCAACCTGGGAAAACGGTGACTTTCTTGGGCTTGGTCTTCGTGAACATGCCTTCGACGCACTGCACGGCCTCGTAACTGGCGACGTGGGCGAGCCAAGGTGGCCCGATGATGTCACCGGCACCGTAGATGCCTTTGACGCTGGTTTCGTAACGATCGTTGGTGTCCAACCAGCCGCGATCACTGAGCTTCAGCTCGATGCCGCCGGGCAGCACGGGGGAGACGCCGATGGCGACCAGGGCCACATCGGCTTCCAGGGTTTCATTGGCGGCACCTTCGACAGTGATCTTCACGCCTTTGCCGTCTTCGGAAGTACTCGTGATCTTGGTGTTGGTGAGGATGCGGATGCCTGACTTGGTGAGGCTCTTTTCCAGGGTCTTGCTGACCTCGGTGTCCTCGACCGGGAGAATGTCTGGCTGCATTTCAACGACGGTGACCTTGGTGCCGTAAGCGTTGAAGAAATAAGCGAATTCGATGCCGATGGCACCTGCACCAATGACGATGACGCTCTTCGGCTGGGTGGCCAGGGTCATGGCTTCTTTGCTGCCAATGACGGTGGTGCCGTTGAAGGGGAAACCGGGCATCGGGCGGCTCTTCGCCCCCGTGGCGATGAGGATGTTTGCGGCGTCATAGGTCGCCTTGGTGCCATCGGCCGCGGTGACTTCGACCTTGCCCGCAGCGGGGATGCTGGCGGTGCCTTTGAGGTAATCGACCTTGTTCTTCTTGAAGAGGAACTCGATGCCTTTGTTCAGCTTGTCGGACACCCCCCGGCTACGACCGATGACCTTGGACCAATCATACTCGATGCTGCCAATCTTGAGGCCAAACTCCTCCGCGCGATGCGTGAGGGTGTGATACAACTCCGCATTTTTCAGCAGGGCCTTCGTCGGGATACAACCCCAGTTCAGGCAGGTGCCACCGGCGCGGTCGTTTTCGACGCAGGCCACTTTTTTACCGAGTTGAGCGCCGCGGATGGCTGCGACATAGCCCGCAGGGCCGCCGCCAATGACAATGAGGTCGTAGTTCATGTGAGGTGTGATGGGGGAAAAATGAGACTTGAGAGAAAAGCGCAGGGGGTGGGGATGTTCAACCGGGGATTCCACTTCGGCTCACAACATCGTCTCCGCCTGGGCGAGCACGTCGGCAAAGGGGATACGCTCGAAAAGTCCAAAGGTCTCTTGTCGGGTGAGGCGAGCGCGAGACGTGGCGGGACTGGTGATACCGCAAAGGAAGCGAGTCACCTGACGCGGGGTGCGCAACGCAGCATGACGCTGGCTAATCAGATCACGCATGATGGCCACGTCTTCGGTGTTAAGGTCACGCGCTGGGCTCTGGGGAATCGGGCGCGGTTCGGTCATGTCCTGGCCTTTCGCGCGCTCTTGACAGCTGGTGCAGGTGCCGCAGTCCGCCTCCATTTCCTCACCAAAATAGCGCAACAACCAGCGGGTGAGGCAGCCGCGATGACTGGCGAGTTCGAGGATCTGACTGAGGCGCTGGACATCCCGCTCCTCACGCCCGGCAAAGAGGCGCTGCATCTTCACCGTGACCCGCTCAGGATCACGCGCGGCGGCATCGCCACACAGGCGGTAGCGCTGGCGGGCACCGCTAGGTTTCATCTGGATTTCTCCCGACTCCTCCAGCCAACTCAACGCCTTCATGATGCGCTCACGCGGTTCCTGAAGGTCAGCAGCGGCTTCATCCGGGTTCACCGTGGTCCATTTCGGTCCGCGTTTGCCACAGGCGAAGAGGCGGCGCAAAAAGGCCTGTCGCTCCGGTTTGTGACCCGCCAAAATGCGTGCCTCGGGCTGGAGAAACTGATACTGATAGGTGGCGTAGAACATGCCGAGCGGATGCACCAGGCCATCCAGCTCCAGGTTGGTCAGCACGGTCTCGATCACCAGCGGCCGGATGTCAGTGCTGCCAGAGAGCTCATAAATGGAGACATCGAACTCCTCTCCCTGACGCAGCAAATGATCCACCAGCTGACGCAGCGCCTGAGGGGTCGGCGTGTCACCAAACGTGAAGTTCTCCAGCACGATGCAGTCATCCTGGGAGGCCAGCATTTCGCACACCGAGGCCTTGCCATCCCGGCCCGCACGTCCGGTTTCCTGCATGTAATTTTCCAGCGTCTTTGGCAGATTGTAGTGATACACCGCGCGGATGTCGGCTTTGTCGATGCCCATGCCGAAGGCAATCGTGGCGACGATTACTTCCGTGCGACCGGTCATGAAACCATCCTGCGCCGCATGGCGATGTTCATCTGGCAGACCGGCGTGATAGGCCAGGGCATTCACGCCCTGACGCTGAAGATGCGTGGCCACTTCCTCCGCCGTTTGCTGAAGCGTGACATAGACGATCGAGGGCACCTTGCGTTTGAGCAGCAGCTTGGTGAGCAGCTCTTTGCGTTTCGCCGCAGCGCAGGGCGTGATGCGATAGTGCAAATTCGGCCGGTGAAAGGAGGTCTGCACGTGATCTGCCTCGGCGATCTCAAAAGCCCGTCGAATGTCAGCGGCGACACTGGGGGTGGCCGTCGCGGTCAAGGCCAGCACGGGTTTGATCCCCAGTTCACGGGCCACCAGGGCTAGGCGCAGATATTCAGGCCTGAAATTGTGCCCCCACTCCGAGATGCAATGCGCCTCATCCACGGCCATCATGGCGATCTTCAAACGCTTCAGTCTCTCAATGAAGTTCTCATTCATCAGCCGCTCCGGCGCGATGTAGAGCAGCTTCACCGCACCCGTGCGCAGGTCCTCGAAGACTTGCTGCACCTCCTCGAGCTTCAGTGACGAATCCAATCGTGCCGCGCCAATGCCCCGTGCTCGCAGGCCCTCGACCTGATCTTTCATGAGGGCGATCAGAGGAGAAATCACCAACGTCACCCCATCCATCAGCAGCGCTGGCAACTGATAACACAGCGACTTCCCTGCGCTGGTGGGAAACAGCGCCAGGGCACTCCGACCCGCCAGCAAAGCCTGCATCACCTGTTCTTGTCCCGGTCGAAACGCGGCATGGCCAAAATGCTGGCGGAGGGTGGCTGAGAGGTCAGAAGGCATCGCGATTCATGCCACAGACTGCTGGAGAACCGAAACAAGTTTTATCCCCAGCCTTTCCGCACGAGACGGAAATGTGATCAACATCGGTATCAATGTTTCCAGCTCCGACAAAGACACCCCACGGACTCCGTAGCTCTCATTCGCGATCGCTGCTTTCCACCATGAGAACTCTCCTGCTGCTCCTCACCCTCACCTTGTCAGCCCTGGCCGCTGATGAACCCTTCCCTGTGGTGCTGCAAAGCCGTAATCTCACCGGCAAAAAACTCTACACCCGCGAGCAATGGTTGCCCTCCAAGACGGCCATGATCGTTTGCGACATGTGGGATCGCCACACCAGCCCCAACGCGATGAAGCGTGAAGGCGAGATCGCTCCACGCATGAATGAGCTGCTGGAAAAGGCACGCGGTCAGGGCATCCTGATCATTCACGCCCCCAGCAGCTGCATGAAAAGCTATGAGGGACACCCCGCTCGACTGCGCGCCCAAAGCGCCCCAACCGCAGCGCGACTACCCGACAAAATCGCCGAGTGGTGCAAACAAATTCCCACTGAGGAGCAGGCAATCTATCCCCTGGACCAGAGCGATGGTGGCTCGGATGACGATCCTGCCGTTCACGCCGCCTGGGCCCAAGAGGTCGCAGCTCAGGGCCTGAATCCCAAAGCACCTTGGACAAAACAGATCGATGTCTTGCGCATCGACCCAGCGACGGATGCGATCAGTGACTCTGGCATTGAGATCTGGAACCTCCTCGAAGCGCGCCAGATCGACAACGTCATCCTCATGGGCGTGCACACCAACATGTGCGTCTCCGGCCGCCCCTTTGGCCTGCGTCAAATGGCCAAGAATGGCAAACACGTCGCTCTCATGCGCGACTTGACCGACACGATGTACAACCCCCAACGCTGGCCCTTTGTCAGTCATCAGCGCGGCACGGAGCTCTACATCCAGCACGTGGAAAAGCGCATCTGCCCCACCCTCAGTTCCGATCAATTTCTCGGCGGGCAGCCCTTCACACTCAGCCAAGCCACGGCGGGTAAAAAACGGCTACAAATCCTTTTGTTAGGCGATAGCACCACCGAGGCGAAGTTTCCCAAGCTCTTGGCTCCCGATGAACCTCAACTGGAAGACAGTCTGCGCATTCTCCTCGCCAGCGAGCCCGATCTGCCACCCACCGATGTTCACAATGAAGGTCTCAGTGGCGAATACATCCGCCGACTGCTCGACACACGCTATGACCAAGCCGTGAAAGACAAACCTCAGGCCGATTACATCTTCATCCGCTACGGCATCAATGACTTGGCCAAACGAGAGTCGTTCGACACCCAATTCGTCCTGGATTACACCGAACTGATCAGTCGTCTGCGCCGCGATCATCCGCAGGCACAGATCATTCCCATGACTGTAATTCCCTATGGCTCAGAAGAGAACAACCAGAAGGTCAATCAGCTCATCCAACAGGTCGCCAAGCAGCAGCAATTGACACTTTTTGACCTCTACCCTGCCTACGCCACCGCCCTGAAAGCGGGGCCCAACATGCTGAACTATCGGCGCATGGCTCTCTCGAAAATCCCTGCGCCGCTTCAGGCATTGGTCACGCCTTATGTCCAACCCGGCACAGTGCCAGAAGTGGTGGTTTTAGACAATCGACTGGATGCTCATCTGGGGCACCTCCCAGGCTGGTATGGCGATCGTCATCCCAACCTCGCGGGCTATCAAGTCATTGCCAGTGAAACTGCCAAGTTCCTGGCTCCGCTGATCCGCCAGCGGAAGTAGCAGAGCTCTCACTTTGCCCGTGTCGGATAGGTCCGTGAATGCTTTTGAGAGGGGACGTTCATCGTGTAGCTTTTGCCATCGTCACTGACTTGGCAGTGCAGATGATGAGCGGCACAGGCATCCCCTGAGTCCGCGTGATTGGCGATCATCGACTTGTCTGCGGTGTTCTCTCGATCTTCACGTATGTTCTCATGGACTTGATACATGGCCTGAATGGATGGAGTGGATTTGAGCGCGTCCATCGCTGATTGGCTGGTGCCTTTCTTCGGTCCATTGTTCATCACCGAAACCGTGGGCTGAAGGCTGCGGATGAGCACGGGATTGTTGCTGGTATCCAGACCGTGATGATTCACCTGATACAGATCGACAACCCCCACGAGATTGATCGGTGTCACCAGCTTCTCCTCCACATTCCAGGTCAGATCACCTCCATCAAAGAAACGGAAGTCTCCGAACTCGAGCACCAGCACCACACTGTTGGCATTGTCGCTGGGATCTGGCGCTTTTGGCGGCACTGAGCCTGTCAGCGGATTCTGTGCAGCACCCTCAGGAGCCTTGATGAACTTTTGGTTCGCGCCTAAACAACGCAGCTTCAGCTTGGGGCCACGTGTGGGTTGCTTCAAAGTCACCTCATCGCCGGCTGTCAGCGTCGATCTTTTCGCCACCTTTGCGTTCAGATAAGGACGACTCATCAGGGTCCAGCGCATGTCCTGGGGCTTGCCATCAGGACTGCCCTCCGGCACACCTTTGTCATGCAACGTGCCGATGGGCAGAAGCTCCGCCAGTTCTGCCAACCCACCGAAGTGATCCGCATGAAAATGCGTGATGATCACATGGTCGATCCGCTCCAGACCCGCAACTTCGCGAGCGATCTTGGCGATGCGCTGGGGATCACGCCCGCCAGGGTTCCCTGTGTCCACCAGCACTGACTCACCCTCGGGCGTCACGATCAACGTCGATCCCCCGCCCTCAGAGTCGATCCAATAAAAATCCAGAGTCTGCTCACGAGCAAAGGCGGTGAAGGTAAGTGCCCAAAGGGCAACCAAAAGTAGTTTCATGATGTGTGTGCTCCTATCACCCCAGCTGAACGGACAAACTTTCATCTGAATCGAATTTCTCAGACGAGGCAGCGTTCGCAGAAAGGGTTCTCTGCCCAAGCATAACCAGCGGAAGTCAGTCTTTTTTCTGCAGGAGCGCCTTGGCCTTGTCAGCAGTCATGCCCATCGCGGGCAGATCATAGTCCAGCGTGTCGCCATTGGGCTCAAAGCCCTGACCATCGACATCCACATAAATGGGATTGTTGTAAGCGCAGGGCCGCATCTTCGCGTAGTCGCTGGTTCCGTAGCCGATCTTTTGATTGCCCTTTTCGTCCAGGGCCACAACGATCAAGTGGGCGTCCTGCTGCAAGGGCACGTGAATCGTTTGATCAAACTTCACCACGCCCTGCTGGAACATCTGCGGATGGGTTTCGCGCGTGAAGTTGAGCTTGGGATCCGGGCGGCTATTGACCAGCACCTGCACACGATTGATGTCCATCCAGTCAGTGCATTGCACGCGCACTTTGAGATCCAGACCACCTGTGGCGCGGTCATCATCGCCGGCGATTTTACCATTCTGCGTGGTGACCTCTAAAAACGGACCGGTCGTGAGCACGATGTTGCCCTGTTTGACCCTGGGAGCCAATTCTGCCCAGTCAATCTTTGCCGGATCATCCGTGCTGCTGGGGATGTAACCCCGCCAGCAGCCAACACCATTTCCATAAACGCTGTGGGCATCCGCCACCCCCACGGCCGTGACTCGCAGGCCTTGATTCAAAAGCTGACGCCAGATGAACTCACGCACGCTGCGCGCCTTGGCCGCCAGCGCACCTGGAGCACGACTGACAATGAAAGGCGCATCATGCAGGATGTCGGTCCCAGGGCCATTTTGCGTCTCGGAACCATCAATCATCGAGCCCACTCCGACAAACCCACCATCGGCGATGCTGTCCCCATCCCGATCGACGAACATGTTGGAGAGATCCGGGTGATTGAACTGAATCCAACGATCCGCACGCTCACCCTGCCAACGGCGAAGAGTGAGGGCGGTGATGCGCGGGTCATCATTCCAAACCGGCGCTCCCCCATCCTGAGCCAGCGGATCGGGCTCAAAAGGAAAGGCATTGAAGTGCTGACGACTGCCCGTGAGTTCCATGCCTTTGACGGTCTTGATGTGCGCCTCCAGGCCCAACTGTTTGATCATCGGCTCCCAATCATAGAGTCGATTGTGCTCCGTTGTCGGTGCGAATTCCAAATGCTCGGCAGCGATGTTGATGAGCCGACCATCGGTATCGCAGACATTGTCGCCGCTCGGGGTACTGTGATTGTGGAAGTCACTGCTGATCCAGCCCTTGGTATCCACCAGACGCTTCAGCGTGCCTTTGAAAACAAACTCCTGCTCTGTAGCCAGGGTGACCTCCTGAGACAGATGACCATACTCGGGGCCGCGCACCACCACCACACGATACTTGCCAGCGGGCAGTTGAACGGAGAACTGGCCTTTTTCACTGTGATACTGATCCACACAGCCATGAGCACGGTGTTTCGGGCCGAGATGGAGCTTCGGGGCCCCTGCGTCGAGCGGCTCAAAGTGCGCCTTGCACGGCATGGACAGGCCGGAGTCATCGGTGATGTCAAAGCGAATGCTTGAGGCACTGGCCAGCACCACAGGCTTGCCGGGCGTGATGGCGGTCTTCAAAGAAGCACGGCCCAGATCTTCAATCACAAGTTCGGTTTCTTTCGAAGCCAGTTTCAAAGTGAAATTCCCTTCGCTGTCGGCATACGCAGGGATGGGGTCCTTGCCCTCTGGGACAAACAACGTCGCCGTGGAGATGCCCTTGCCCTGTTTATCCACGAGCCGCCCACTGACCGTTTCCAGAGCCGTGCCACCTTTCACTGCACGAAATTCACCCACCGCCTGGGCAGGCGAAGTGCCGACCGCAAAGAAACGCGCGATGACCACCTCCTGCTTGGGCGCGAGCTCCAGCGTGTCGGTCAGCTTCTCCACGCCCGTTAAATTGAGCGTCCCCACCGCGTAACCACATTTGTGGGCAGGGTTGATGGCATCGGTCCAAAAAATACCATCTTCAGTCATGCCCGTGGATTCAAATCGAGTGAAGTCCGACTTCGTGTTCACCTTCTGGGCTTTGTCCGATTCATTGCGCAGAATCGTGGTGATGAAGACCCCCTGAACACCGTCTTTGACCCGGTATTCGTGACGTTTGAAGATCCCGCCGTTTTTCGCCGACGTTGTCACGGACTCGACCGCCGCAGCACTGTCTTCTTTGACCGCGACCGTCTTCACATACGATACCGGGCCATGACCGCAGGGACCATAAACCACGAGCTGATCATTGTTAGTCCCACGCAGGGTCAAATCATAAAGACAACCCGGCGAGACACCCTCTGGACCATAAAAGGTGCTCATGTTGGCGCGACGCAGCGGCGCATTGTGCGAGATGACCGCTTCCACCCTGTCACTACGCAGCACAAAGTCCCCACGAATGCCATCCGCCTCCTTTCCCCCCGGCAGTTCAGTTTCGCGCCCCAGCGCCGCCTCAAACACCTCCGCCGAATGAAGAGTCGAAAGGGAAGCGAAACAAAGAATCAAGAGGGTGCGCATGATCGGGAAGAGAAGCTGGGCAGAAAGAACGCTCCTGCACCCCCATCTCTCTCGTGACAAGATCGATGCAGAGGGCAATCGTTTGAAACCCCACCGAGAAAAATCCAAGACCTCAGCGACCTGAATCAGGCCCTTGGCAATCAAGGCATCGAACTCAGCCAGAATAGTTCGGCGATCCAGTCCCGCACAGTGCGGGGCAAGTTAGGTTTCATTCTAGCTTCATGACTCATAGCCATCAGCCTCTGGTTTCAGTAACAGATTTGAGAAATTCCACAGACTGAAGCCTGGGATTCAACTAAAGATCTGCTTACAGCGGCTGATTTTTTGCATTGTGCCAAAGACCTCCCCAGCTTTGACTGTTCTCGATTTCCAAGTTCATGACCGTCCCCAGTTACCAAGATCTGATGTTGCCGCTTTTGCGGGTGCTAGGCACCGTGGAAAAAGATCTGCACCAGAAGGAATGCACGCAGCATGTTTCGGAGTTGCTCAAACTGACACCAGAACAACGGGAAGAGAGGCTGCCCAGCGGCTATCAGACCTATGTCCACAATCGCATCGGCTGGGCGGGGTGGTACATGCAACAGGCAGGACTGGTGATGAAGCCCAAGAAGGGGTTTCTCCGCATCACCGATGAAGGCAGAGCGCTCCTCGCGAAAAATCCGGCTGCGATAGATACCAAGTTGCTGGCCACCTATGCCAGTTTTCAGAAGAGAGTGATGCAGAGCGGAGAAACGGCCACCGAGGCCACAATTCTGACCGCGATTCCTAACGAACAAACGCCAACTGACCAGATCGAGGAAGCTCATCAGAAGCTAAACCAGACACTTGCTTCAGACCTTCTCGATCTGATGGCCAAGATGGACCCTTACAAGTTTGAGCAGCTAGTGGTCGATCTGTTGTTTGCCATGGGCTACGGCGGCTCGAGGGCTGAGGCGGCCTTGGTCACGAAGAAATCGGGAGATGAAGGCATTGACGGCATCATCAATGAAGATCGCCTGGGACTGGATGTGATTTATGTCCAAGCCAAGCGCTGGCAGGCCACCGTTGGGCGTGTAGAGGTGCAGAACTTTGTCGGCGCGCTCGTTGGCAAACACGCACACAAGGGGGTCTTCATCACCACGAGTGACTTCCACAAAACCGCCATCGAGTATGCCAAAAACGTGCAGCACAAGGTCATCCTGATTAGTGGCCAGCGCCTCGCCGAGCTGATGATCGAATACGGTGTCGGAGTCTCCACCATCCGCACCATCGCCATCAAGCGACTGGATTCAGACTACTTTGAAGAGTGAGTTCTAGGCTGCCCATAGGGTAACATGGCTTCAGCAAACCCAAAACCAGGGCAAACGGCCTCAAAACTTGCGAAGCGCACATCCAGCCATGGAGGCGCCTTCAGAACAAAGGCAAGGAGCCGACTCTGACTACCCCTTCATGCCTTCCTGGCGCAGGAAGTTTTCGACCCAGGTGATGTCGTAGTTGCCTTGCTGGAAGTCGCTGGTGGTCAGGACTTTGCTTTGCAGGGGAATGGTGGTTTTGATGCCTTCGACGACGAACTCGCTTAGGGCACGACGCATGCGCCGGATGGCGATCTCGCGGGTGGCTCCGGTGACGATGAGCTTGGCAATCATCGAGTCATAATACGGGGGCACATCGTAACCTGAATAGACGTGGCTATCGACACGGACGCCGCGGCCACCGGAGGTATACCAGAGATTGATCTTGCCGGGGCTGGGGGCGAAATTGCGGGCAGGATCTTCAGCGTTGATGCGGCACTCAATGCTGTGTCCGCGTGGGACGGCGTTGAGGACGTGCTCACTCAGGGGCAGGCCTGCCGCGATGCGGATCTGTTCTTTGATCAAATCACAGCCATAAACTTCTTCCGTGATCGGATGCTCCACCTGAATGCGGGTGTTCATCTCCATGAAGTAGAAATCTTCACGGTTGTTATCGACGAGGAACTCGATCGTGCCGCAGTTCTCGTAACCGATTTCTTTGCAGATGCGGACGGTGGCGTCGCCCATCTTTTTGCGCAGCGCGTCGGTCATCTTCGGGCTGGGGCACTCTTCGATGATCTTTTGATTGCGACGCTGCATGGAGCAGTCGCGCTCGCCGAGATGAACGACGTTACCGAGGCTGTCGGCGACGATTTGGAACTCGATGTGATGGGGTTTCTCGACGAGTTTTTCCATGTACATGGAGCCGTCTCCGAAGCACTTGAGCGCCTCGAGCGAAGCGGCTTGGAAGCTGGAGATCAGGGTCGCCTCATTCAGCACCGGGCGCATGCCGCGTCCACCACCGCCAGCGCTGGCTTTGATGATGACGGGGTAGCCGATTTTACGGGCCCAAAAAAGTGCTTCTTCTTCCGTGTGGATCAGTCCGTCAGAGCCAGGTGTGACAGGCACACCAGCAGCACGAGCGGTGGCACGGGCGACGTTTTTGTCACCCATCATCGCGATGACGCGTGAGCTGGGGCCGATGAACTTGATTTTGCACTGCTCGCAGACGTCCGCGAACTCGGCCTTTTCAGAAAGGAAACCGTAACCGGGATGGATGGCATCCACGTTGGCGATTTCAGCCGCGCTGATGATGCGGCTGATCTTCAGGTAGCTCTCACTGCTGGGGCCAGGGCCGATGCAGATGGCCTCGTCGGCGAGGTGAACATGCATGGAGTCCACGTCCGCTTCGGAGTAAACAGCGACGGTTTTGACATCCAGCTCTTTGCAGGCGCGGATGATGCGGACAGCGATCTCACCACGATTGGCGACGAGGACTTTGCGGAACATGTAGGGGGAGTGAAAAGGAGTGCGTGTCTTGACTTTCTGACGGTTGACCTCCTGGCCCGCCTGACCGTCAAGAAGTCAGGCAGTCAAGGATGCGTCCTGGGGACTGCCTCAGGCCTTCAACTCGAACAGCGGTTGACCGTATTGGACGGGTTTGCCGTCCTCGACCAAGATGCGGGCGATGGTGCCCCGCAATTCGGCTTTGATTTCATTCATTACCTTCATGGCCTCAATGATGCAAACATTGCTGTTTTCATCCACCGAGTCGCCGATGTTGACGAAGGCTTTTTCACCTGGGGCGGCAGAACGATAAAATGTGCCCACCATGGGGCTGTTGATCGTTGGGCCCGCAGGCTCAGAAACAGGTGCAGCGGCGACTGCTGGGGCTGCGGCTGCAGGGGCTGCGACCAGGGCGGGGGCTGCCGCGACTGACATGGGAGCAGCGGATTGGACTGGCAGGGCCTTCAGGAGTTCCTTGGCAGCTTCCAGGTCGGAGCCGCGGCGGAGTTCCAGTTTAGACCCCTGATTTTCGAAATGAAAATAACTCAGGCCGTTTTCAGCCATGAGGCTCACGATTTGGCGAATTTGCTTCAGGTCCAAGGCCGTGGCCTCCTTTTCAGGTGCTTTGTTAGCGTCCATTCTCGGGATAGTGTGGGTGCGGGATGCGGATGCGAGAGTAGCGGCTGCAACGACGGTGGCAAGGATAAAACCGGGCTTGGCAAGCCCGAGGGGTCCAAGAATTCAAAAACTGCATCCACTAGAATCACTCAAACACCACCTTAGAGATTGAGTCGCTCATTTATTTTGGTAATGTTAAAGGTCTAATTCTCTGAGTTAATTCTCACCCCTCACTTTCCATGGCTGCCGAACTCGTCAAATCTCGCCCTGCCCGTGCCCGTGTGCAGGAAAAAGAAAGCCCCTGGAATGATGCCATCGGCATCGCCATGCTGGTGCTCGCCGCCATGTATCTCCTGGCGCTCATTTCGTATGACCCACTGGATTTGCCCGCCTGGTTCTGGCTGAGCGTCACGGATCAACCCAGCGTGGTGGTGAAAAACTTCGTCGGGCGCTTTGGAGCCATGCTCGCGGGGGCCTCTCTGCATCTGGCTGGCATGGCGACATATCTGCTGCCCTTCAGCGTCACGTGGTTCGGTGTGTGCAAACTGGCCTCGAATGTGAAGGTCACCGGGCGCTCTTGGCTCGGAGTCGCGCTCATGGTGGTGACGACTGCAGCCATTTTTGAGGTGCAGGATATTTTAAATCAACGGGATGACATCACGCCGCTGGGTGGCGGTGGTGGAATAGGTTATCTGATTGGCGGCAGTATTTTGGCCAATTTGCTCGGCAAAGTCGGCTCCACGGTGATCCTCGCGGCCATTTACGCGGTTGGATTTTTTCTCGCCAGCGGCATTCATCCACTTCAGGCCATCCAGGCGATCCGCCTGGAAATCACCAAGGCCTGGGAAACCTATCAAATCCGCCGTGAGATCGCCGCCCGCGAGGCGGAATTGCAAGACAACCCGAACGCTGTGCCTGCACCCCTGCGACGGAAAAAACCCGCGACTGAGATCCGAGCTGAAACGGCACCTGCGGGCCCGCTTGTCACACCGGAACTCGGGCTCACCTTTGAGCCGCCCAAGCCGAAAATCATCGACGCCTCCGCCACGCGCCATCAGACGGATTCCGCCGATAAACCGCGCCTTTCTGAAGTGTGGGAGAAAAAACGCGCGCAAAAAATGGAGCAGGCCCCGCATGGATCTCTGGGGAATCTGGCCGTGCGCTTCAAAGACTACAAACTGCCAGAACTGGACCTGCTTTCCTGGCCGGATGAATCTCAGCGCACGCCGACTGACACGGGTGAACTGATCGCGATTCAGGACACCATTATTAAATCCCTGGCCAGCTTTGGCGTGAAGGTGGAGGCCGGTGACATCACGCGCGGTCCTGCCATCACTCGTTATGAGGTGCGCCCGGTCGATGGTCTGCGTGTCGCCCGAATCGCCGCACTCGATGACGACATCGCCCGTGCTACCTGTGCCGAGCGCATCAACATTTTGGCACCGATCCCTGGCAAGGACACGGTCGGCATCGAGTTGGCCAATCGTGATAAAATCATCGTGCCGATTCGTGAGCTTTTGGAGGATGAGGTTTTCTCCAATGGCAAAGCCAAACTGCCCATCGCCCTCGGCAAGGACGTTTATGGCAAGACGATCATCGGTGACCTCGCTGCCATGCCTCACTTGCTGGTCGCCGGGGCCACGGGTTCGGGTAAATCCGTCTGCATCAATGGCATTATCACCAGCCTGCTGTGCCGTTTCGCTCCAGACGAGCTGCGTTTCATCATGATCGACCCCAAAGTCGTGGAAATGCAGAATTATGCTGAGCTACCTCACTTGGCGGTGCCAGTCGTGACCGATCCGAAAAAAGCGCTGCTCGCCCTGCGCTGGGTGGTGCGGGAGATGGAAAACCGGTATCAAATGTTCGCCCAAGAAGGCTGCCGTAACTTTGAGACCTTCAACAACCGCAATCGCAAACGGGCAGCGGCCAACGAGGCCAAAAAAGCCGCGGCTGCTGCTCAAGAGGCGGCCAATCCCACACCGGTTGCTCCGGTCAAGCCGACTCTATCTGCGGGCACTGACGATGTTCGTGTCTCAGCAGCCTTTGCCAAAGCCGCCGCCGCTGCGGACAATTTGGTGGATGGCACCACTCCGCCCTGGGAAGAAACCAGCGCCGAAACCGAGGTCCTGCCTGTCGATCTGCCCGTGGATCACAATGGCGATTGGATCGGCGATTCCCAGCCGCCGCCACGCGTGAAACCACGCCAGGAAATGGTCATTCCAGACACCCTGCCCTACATCGTGGTCATCATCGATGAGCTGGCGGACCTGATGCAGACCGCGCCTGCGGACATCGAAGTCGCCATCGCCCGCATCACCCAAATGGCGCGTGCCGCTGGCATTCACCTCATCGTCGCCACGCAGACTCCGCGAGCTGACGTGCTCACGGGCGTCATCAAAGCCAACATCCCCACCCGCATTGCCTTCCAAGTTTCCAGCGCCCTGGACAGCCGCGTCATCTTAGATCGCAAAGGCGCGGAAAATTTGGTCGGCAAAGGGGACATGCTTTATGTCCCACCTGGCGGTGCCCAGCCCATCCGCAGCCAAGGCGCCCTGGTCACCGATGATGAAATTCATGCCGTGGTCGAGCGTTGCGTTGCCCAAGGCAAACCGGTCTTTGACGTCAAAGTGGACGATGAGAGCGGTGAAATGGGGGACGACGATGAAGACGGCGGCGGGGTGAACAGCGAAGAGGAAGAGACTTTGGAAAAATGCCTCGAAGTCATTCGCCAGGAGAAAAAAGCCTCTACATCTCTCTTCCAACGTCGCTTGAAACTCGGTTACGGTCGCGCCGCCCGCATGATGGACATCCTGGAGGATCGCGGCATCATCGGTCCTGGCGAAGGAGCCAAACCGCGTGAGATCCTCGTGGACATGGACATGATCTGAAGCGCGCCTCGTTAGCCCTCATTTGAAATCCAGGTCCGGCGGGAAATTGCGGATCTGATCATCATCCGTGTAGGGCAACTTGTCGGGGCCATCATAAATGAGCTGAAAAGCACAACCGCTGCTGGAGATGACATGAAGTCGAATGCCGGGTGACTCTGGCGCAGAACGAAAGGCATCCCCTCTCAGCGCAGGATGCTCTTTGGGAACCAGGGCCAACTGCTTGCGATTGGCCCCGGCGAGTTGAGCCCGGACATCCTCCCAATTGCCGTTCGGCAGAGAGCGAACGGTCGTCCAATAATCGATCAGCATCTGGCCAATGATCGTCGTTTGCTGCTCTGGAGTCAGGTCAGGTTTCAGCAGATCATTGAGCGGCGAAGGCGGCAATCCAGCCGCTGGATCAGGCTGAGGCAGCCCAGCTTTCAAGGCAAGGTCCAGAGGAACAAGCGCATCACTTTTCGGAGCCACCCAGCTTTTCAAATCCGCCCACAATCCCGAAAACCCTCCCCCCTGCCCCAGCATCAGTCCAAACAGAACCGCCAGCAGCAGCAGGAAAGCAAAAGCCAAGGGGCGAAGAAGACGTTTCAAGGCAGTCTGGCGGGGCGGTGAGGTTGGAAGGCAACTCTTGGTTAGGCCTTCATGAATCCAAGATCCGCATCGAAATTCTGAATGTTCGGAAAGACCTCACGGATCTGCGTTGGACTAAGACCAAACCACTTGGCCATCGTCGCCGCGTATTGATCGACCGCCGTGGTGGGAATCCAGTTGCCGCGTCCGGTGTTGAGCGGATGCCCCGCGAGATTGATGTCAGGATCAGGATACGAGCCATAGATCCTTTGGCCGTTCACACCTCCGCCCATGACCAAATGATGGCCACCCCAACCGTGGTCGGACCCGCGACCATTGGAGTCGTAGGTGCGATTAAAATCCGAGGCGGTGAAACTGGTGACGGAATCTCCCATGCCGATGGTTTCCAGTCCATCTTGAAAGCCCTTCAACGCGGCACTGACCCCGCCCAACAGACCCGCATGGGTATCGAGCTGCGGTCCATGCGTGTCGAAACCACCGGTGGCGACAAAGAAGATCTGGCGAGTGATGCCCAGCGGTCCTTGGGCTTGAATCATCTTGGCCACCGTGCGCAATTGCTCACCGAGACCCGAGTTCGGAATCGTGGGGAAATTGGACGTGCCCTGCAGCGCGGTGTTGATGGTATCCGCTTCGATGATCGACTTGTTCGAGAGATCCGCAAAAGCGTCTTCCATCAGGTTCGCATACTCCGCGTTGAGGATGTTGCGAAAGGCGGTGTAGCGCGTCACATCCTGACTGCTGCTGCCTTGTCCCAGACGAAACACAGGCGTGCCTCCTGGTCCTGGACGGAAGGGCAGCAGCGTCTTGCCTACTTGGAAAAAATTGGTGCCGCTGAGAGAGACCAGCATGGACACCGAGGTGCGTGCTTGGGTGCCGACCAGGGCCTCCGCCATGCGTGCGCCCCAACCCGTCTGGTTGTAGGCCGAATTCATCGTGCTGGCCGAGGTTTGCCACTGCAGTTGCTGATCGCTGTGTGAAAAAAGATTGTCTGGGATCGCCGCAGTGCCATTGCGGTAATCCTGCATCGTCGCTGGCGCGATGAGCGTGCCAACATTCGAGAGCAACGCCAATTTCCCCTGATTGTAGAGATCTCGACAGCCCGTCATGGAGGGATGCAGGCCCAGTTGCAGGCCATTGTCGTTGAGCGTGTTCAGCGCCAGGATATTGGCCTGCGGAATCGTCAGCACGCTGCGGCTAGCGGCATACTTGGAATGCGCCGAGGACTCGCGCGGCATGAGCAGATTGTTTGAGTCATTGCCACCGTAGAGAAAAACACAGACAATCGCCTTGTAGGGCGTGCCTGGCGCCAGCACATCAGCTGCCTGGGCGTTCACGTGACGCAGCGTGAGGATCGTGTTCAGCAGGCAGGTCGTGGACATCGCCGAGCACGCGCTGGAGCCGAGGAAGTTCCGCCGCGTGAGAAGCGTGGGCATGTCATTGGGAGTCATGAGGAAAGAAAAGGCGGGGATCAACGCTCCGTGGAGAACTCAGGGGAAGCCGTCAGCAGTTGCAGCATGACCTTCACTCCGTTGCTGGCATTGCTGGCATGCAGTGTGTGCAGACTGAGCAGGGACGCGCGCAGGTCTGCCGAGGCAGCGCGGCCTAACAAGAGGGTCTCTAATTTGGCAATCAAATCATTCGGGGTGCTCCACAGGGCGATCAAAGGAGCCAGGTCGAGACCGATGCGGCTGCCTTCATTGGTGTAGAAACCATGGGTCACGCCTTCAAAGAAATAGTTCGCCGTATCGGTGACCGTCAGCTCCGTGGTGATCTCATACTCAGGCGCAACAAAGCCGGCGTCCAAAATCGGCCCTGGAGGCTGGTAAGTGGGAACGAAGAAATTAAACACCGTCGGTGCCTGCATGGGCCACTGACCGAGTTCATCTCCCGCATTCCACAGGATGTAACGTCCTAAAGTCGGTGGATTGCTGCTCGGTGGCTTCGGAAAGGCGCGCAACAGACGCGTGAGGCGGATCATCGGCTCACTGAGTTTACCCGCACTGGCCGTGCTGCCGAGCGTGCGCGCTTCAGGGTCCAAAAGCAGCGCTTTCACCACCGCGCTAAGATCACCCCGCACGCCTTTGCCATTGTCATCCCAGACTCGGCTCACACGAAAGACAAACGCAGGGCTGGGGTTGCTGGTGACCAAACGCTGTATGAGTTGTTTGGCAATGAACGGCCCGACATTCGGGTGCGCGGCCAAGAGATCCAAACAACGACGCACATCTTGCAGCGCCGTTTGGCCCGCAGGCACCGTGGCTCCACCGATGATGACTTTTTGTCCGCGATCATGCTGATCTTCAAAGGACATCAGCGGGTTGATTTCATCGGTCGCATTGCCACTCCAGGTGAAGGAGCGTGAGTTGTTGTAGGTCCAGCCCGTGAAAGCTCGAGAGAGCTCGCGAATCTGAGTCTGGTTGTAAGTCGGGATGGCATTGCCTGAGCCATCACGCTTGAAGGTGCCATCCTTGTTCAGATGCTCCAAACCAATGCTGAAGAGCTGCATGATCTCGCGCGGATAGTTTTCATCGGGCTGGGTCTTCGAGCTGCGCACGAGAGTCAGCCAAGTGGCCATCATGGGATTCAAGGTGACGTCTTCCAGCAGCTTGCGATATGTGGTGCCAGGCGTGATGCCACGCACCAGCAGATCGTAGTAGTTCGTGCAGCCTCGTGGGTAATTGCGCAGCGAGCCTGATTTGTCAGAAATCACCAGGATCTCGCTCAATGCGAGCGCAACTCTTTGACGCAACTGATCTGGGGCCGTCGCGGCCAAGGTCCACCAACTGTAAAGGCGATCTTCCGTGTTCAGAGGCGTGTTCGTCATCGGCATCACCGCTCCGGGCAAGCCCAAGGTGGTGGCCGTTCTTGAGAGCTCCAGTAGCTTTTCTTGAGCGCCTTCAAACAACGCCATGCGATCCAGATGCGTGAGGTGTGAGGACACCGGCAACGCGAGCTGTTCGTCGATCCACTTGGAGAAACCGATCTGCTTCACACGGGCAATGTCAGCCTCCGAAGGACCAAAACTGGCCTGCTTCAGAAAACGCGACGCCTCCGCGTCCGAGATCGTCGCAGGCGCAGTCCAGGGGGTGGTGGAATGGGTGCCACTGGCGTCTGCAGGATACGTCGGTGCCGTGCCTTCCGCGACCGCCACCGTGACACGTCGAGTCGCCACCACGGACTGATTTCCGGCTGAATCGGTCACGACATAGCGCAGCACATAGGTGCCCGGTGTGGACGTGTCCACCGTGCCCTGCGTTGTCACCGAACCCGTGAGATCGCCATCTTCCAAATCCTGCGCGCTGAAGCCGGGATCGATGAAACTACCACCAACGCCGACCGTGACATCGCCTCCGCCTGTGAGGGTGATGGTGGGGGCCTGTCTGTCAGCCAGCTTGAAGGGTGAAAGAAACGCACCGTCGATGACTTCAAAATTGGTTAATCCAGGTCGCAGCCAAGCCAGCGCCAAGTGATCTCTCCAACCGGATTCTTTGTAGCGAATCTCGATGTAAACCGGCTTGCCCTTGGTCAGCATGATCGGACGCGAAAGCTGGTAGTCTGGGAACTTCCGCCACTCATAGTAGTCCGTGGCGGCTGGCACAAAACAGACGAGCTCCTTTTTCTCCGGCGTGAGATCCGAGCTGAGATAGACCTCGCTCCATTCATCGGAGGCGAGATTAAACCGGTGAATGCCTGTGGTCGGCACATGCAAATAACCGCGTAGCAGCATGCCGTAATTGTCGCCCGTGTTGGACACGATCTCTGCCGAGCGAAGCTGGATGCGGTCATCCGGGCTGTTCGGGAACTTCGGGGACTTCACCAAATCTGTCACCCAACTGCCCGTGATGCCCGTGAAGGTTTCCGCGAGGATCGAACCAGTGCCTGGAGCCAGCGCCGGGGCTAGAACAAAAGTCGCCGTCGAACTGCGTGAGTGCGTGCCATCGGTGGCCGTGAGTTGGACCTGATAGGTGCCTGCCGAGGCAAATTCCACCTGTGTCGTCAGCGCTGTGGGTGCATCGAAGACCGTGTTGGCAACCGCGCCCGCCGGACCACTGATCACAGACCAACGATAAGCCAGGGCTTGCGGTCCAGGCACATAATCCACCGCTGTGCCACGCAGAGTGAATCGAGCCCGCGGCCAGTAACTGCTCTGCCCATCACCCGCACGCACACTGATCTCACCATCAAAGGCCGCCGCGTTGGTGCCATCAGGCGGGCTGAGCAAGACACCGGGCACAATCTGCGCTTCGGCATCGGTTTGTGAAGCGAGCCGATACGCCACGGCAAAGTAGTCATCGCTATTGCCCTCTTTGTGCAGCGCTTGCAGGTAATAACGTTTACCAGGAACCAAACGAATCGACGCGGACTTTTGCGAGGCATAACGGGTCCAGTTGTGATAACCCGTCGCCTGTGGTGTAAAGGCAATCTTCTGCGCGCCCGCCGCGGCTTCACCTGCAGGATTCAACCACAGCGCGCTTTCATCATCGCTAGCCACCAAGAATACATAATCGCCTTCGACGGGCACTTGGAGGTAACCCGTGAGCCGCTGCCCATAGTTGTCGGACCAGTTGCTCGGGGCTTCCAGATTTGGCAGGAGGTCACTGAAATTGGGCCGGCCGCTGTAGGCACTTGATTGGGTGAGGTTGGCCAATTGATAACCCGAGACACCTGTCCACACTTCCCGAAGTAAACCGCCAGCCTTTGGCGCGAGTGGGTTTTGCACCGTGACGAGCAGGATATCGCTGCCCGTATTCGCTCCATCCGTGGCCGTGACTTTGATCTCATACACGCCCGGGCCTGTGAACTTCGCCATGGCAACCGGACCTGTTGCGCTGTCAAAACTCACCTTGGTGGACTTCGAGGACCATTGATAGGTCAAGGCTCGGGGTCCCTGCTTCAAATCATAAACCAGTGCTGCCAGTGCCAGCTGATTTTGTGGCCAGAGAATCGTGCGATCCGTGCCCAGGGCGACGGTGATTTCAGGATTGAATGCCGGAGCCACGCCTTCAGGTTTCAAAAATGCCCGTGAAAGCACTTCCCGCCCATTCGTGGCAGGACCTTCGAGGGCGGCTGAGAAGTGATCATTGCCATTGCGTTCCTTGTGCAAGAACTGAATCGGATAAGCCACGTTCGCCACGAGATCCACCGTGCTGGATTTATGATTTGGATGCCCATCCCAATCGCGGGGTGCGTGGCCTTCGTGATCGACATAAGCCAACCGCGTCGGCCCGGCCCCATCCTTCAAGTCCAATTGGAAATCCGCCGAATCATCTGCGGCGATCCAAAAGGTGTAGCGTCCAGAAATCGGCACCGTGAGGGACCCCTTCAATCGCGTCGCATAATAATCTGCCCAGTTTTGCGGAGGCTCAACACCGGGCAGTTGATCCACCAGATGAGGGTAAGAGAGCGTGGAATCATAGGCCAAGAGGTCCTGCAAGGTTCCGCCTTCCACATCCAGCCAGACAGAGCGTGTCAGCGCGCCCGTGCCTGTCGCGATGGCTTTTTGAATCGTGAAGACGACGCTGTCACGATGCGTGTAAGTGCCCTCCGTCACGGCCAGTTCAAAGGTGTAAGTGCCGACGGCTGAGAAGATCACTTCACTGGTTAGGCTCGTGGGTTCCAACAGCGTGGCTTTCGGACCTGAAAGCTGTTTCCAAAGCGCCGTCGGTGTGTTGCTGGAGCTCAGGACCTTGATCGACGAACCTGCGAGTCGAGTGCGATCATGCGGCCACCAGTAGGTGCGATCGCGACCTGCGTTGGCATAAAAGGTCAAGGTTGGGTCAAAGGCGGAGGCTTTTTGTGCGGGCTCCAGGTAGCTGCCTTCAATGACCTGCGGACGACGATCTCCTTGCTTCGCCCACGCGACCGCAAAGTAATCGCTGCTCCACATTTCCTTGTGCAGCAGCTCGACAAAATAACGTCCGCCTGGCTTCAGCGATACAGGGGCAGATGTCTGGCTCGCTTCGTTCGTCCAGACTTCACGACCACTGGCAGTGGTGGTGAAGGCGACTTTTTGCAAATTGGCCGGGCTCGTGTCCGTGCTGATGGAAAACTCCGCGACATCATCTCCACTGACATAAAAAGTGTAATTCACCGGTGTCGTGCCAGAGCCAGGCACATTCAAGATGCCCGTGACTCGCGTGCCATAACGATCCGCCCAGTTGTTGTGCTGTTTCAGATCAGGAATCGTGTCCACGATGTCCGGCTGATGAGGAAAGGCCGGATCCGCACGCAGGGCATCCAGGTTGGCATAACTGCGATTCCACCAGATTTGACGAGTCAGGCTGCCCACGTTGGCATTGAGGGTAGGTTTTACTTCCACCGTCACTTCATCCGTGCTGGTGTTGTTCACCGTCGTCACGCTGTAGCGCAGCACATAAGTTCCGACTTTTGGAAAAGTGACCAGCGTTTGCGCCTTGTCTGCGGTCGAAAACAACACTCCAGGTGGGCCGCTGACCAGTGACCAAAGGCGTGTGGGAGTGTCGGCTCCCCAGATGCGGCGGGATTCATAGGCACTGAGGGAAAGGGAATTGCGCGGCCAATGGAGCAGGCCATCACGACCTGCATTCAAAAGGTAATCATGCGTGAGATCAAACTCCTGCGTGCCCGCGATCACGGCTGCTGCGTTCGCCGGTGGGGCCAAATACTCACCGCTGATCTCACTCAGGTATTCCTGCCCTGGTTGCTGCCACATGACCGTGAGATGGTCTGTGCCCCATTCCTCTTTGTGACGAATTTCAAATGCATACTTCTGCCCCGCAGTCAGCGAGATTGCCTCTGAGGCCTGCGTGACTTGATTGGCAAAGTCAGCCGGATTCACCGCTGTCGTGACCGAGGCGCGCAATTGCAGATTCTCAGGTGACGCATCCGTGCTCAGATGAAACTCCGCCTTTTCATTCGCTGCGATGAAGAAACGATAACTCCCTGTCGCAGGCACCAAGATAAAACCCCGGGTGCGAGTGCCAAAAAGATCCGCCAGACTCTGGGTGTTCGTGAGCGAGGTCACGAGGCGATGCGCATGCGGGAAGTTCGGGTAGTCGATGCTGCCCATGAGCGCCGCCACGGTGCTGCCATTCACGCCGAACCAATATTCTGACAACGCTTTGCCAGCATCCGCCGCAAGGGCTGGCAAGATCGTCACGGTGACGTCATCCGTCGCACTGTTCCCGGAGTGAGTGGCCGTGGCGCGAAAGACATAGGTGCCTTCACGAGTCACCGTCACAGGGGTGGAAGCCTGGGCAGGCGTGGTGATCGTCGCGGTCGGGCCGCTGACTTGACTCCAAAGAATCGACGGCGTCGTGTTCGCATTGGCGATATTCAGGGTCTGTGCCGTGAGCTGGATGCGATAGTTGGGGGCGTATTGCGTGACCGCTTTTCCAGCTTCGACCAAGAGACCCGTGGGGATGACTGCAGGCACTTCGAAAGGTGTCAGATTGGCCCCTGGAATCACCTGCGGTGTTGCATCAGGGGAGGTCGCCCAGCCAACAGCCAGACTATCACCGCCATTGCCCTCTTTCATCAGCGCCTCGATGTAATAACGCTGTCCGGCTTGCAGCGAGACCGGTGCGGATTTCTGTTCCGGGAACTTGGTCCAGCGCTGCGCCTCCGTCCAACCGGGCACATGAGCGATGCGCACCTTTTGGTTTGGCGAGTCATTCGTGCTCAGCCAGAGTTCGCAATGGTCATCACCACTGACCCAAAAAGTGTAACTGCCCGTGGTCGTGGGGGTCAAAAAGGCACGCATCCGTGTCCCATACAGTTCGGCCCAGTTGACCGGTGCCGCAAAGGTCGCCTCCACCGTTCTAAGAATCGGATTGCTGGGATAATCCGCCGACAAAGTCAGGTCCGCGATCTCCCCGCCTTCGAGCTGGGTCCACACCTCTCGCAGCACCCCTGAGGTCTGCGCTTGCATCGCCGGTGTCGCCGCCAAGAAAACAGCCAGGGAACTGGAAAAGAGGAAACGCATTACCATTTATAGTTATTATAATCGAAAAGCCAGCAACTGGCAATCCATGTCATGCGACAAATACGCTGGAAAGTCTTGAGCCTCAACGTTTTGCCTTTCTCAGCCGGGCCACCCCGCCATGACGATGCTTCTTGAATGCCGCCGTCATTGCCCTTATGACGACGCCCCTCGCCTCATGCTCGACTTTGCCAGCATCCTCACCGTCATCCTGCCCGTGTATCTGATCATGGCGACAGGCGCTGCGGTGCGGAAGATCGGAATCGTGCCCCAGGAGGCTGATGCAGGGCTGATGCGCCTCGCCGTTGCGGTGCTGACGCCCTGTCTGATTCTGGAGCGAGTCGTCGGCAATGAAGCGGTGATGTTGCCAGGTCCCGTGCTGGTGGCCGCTGGTCTGGGGTATGGCCTGGTGACCCTCGGCATCGCGATCTCTTACTTTGCCGCTCTCTTGATTGGCTTGAGAAAACACGAAGGGCGGCGGACCTTTGCGGTGTCTTGTGGTCTGCAAAATTACGGTTTTGTGGCCATCCCCATCGTCACGGCCTTGTTTCCTGACAAAGGCACACTGGGGGTCATGTTCACCTTTACCCTGGGGGTGGAGTTAGCCTGCTGGACAGCCGGAGTCAGCCTGCTGACAGGCCTGGGAAAGGCTCCCTGGAAACTGGCGCTGAATCCACCCGTGATCACGATCCTGATCTCTCTGATCCTCAATTTCACGGGCCTTCACGCGCATGTTCCTCAGGTCCTTCACAACACCCTTGGCATGTTGGGAAACTGCGCCGTTCCTCTTGCCCTGCTGCTGATCGGAGCCTCCATCGCCGATATCTGGGGTCAGGAAAAGATGCGCTGGTCCATTTCCATCCTCGCTCCGGTGCTGCGGCTGGGCGTGATCCCGATCGCCTTTCTCGCCGCCGCGTTTTACCTGCCCGTGTCCACTGAACTGAAGCGAGTCCTCATTGTTCAGGGAGCCATGCCGAGCGCCGTCTTCAACATCATGATCGCACGCCATTACGGCGGCCACGCCCCCACGGCCGTTCAGTGCGTACTGGCCACCACGCTGGTGAGTTTGGTCACAACCCCCTTGGTGATCGCCTGGGCCTTGCGAGATTGAGCCGACTCACGCTGGTCCGTGAACGATCATGCCACGGAAGGCGCTGCTGCTCATCATCGGCTGCAAGAGGCTCATGGCCGCACGCAGCTTAGCTGGATTGGAAACCGACGGATTATTGACAATGAGGACATCGGTGGCCAGAGGCGCGAGCGGGGCGACATCGGCAAAGTTCCGCAAGATCGGTCCGCCATCCAGGATGATCCAGTCCACCTGCTGACGTGCGCGGTCGATCCAGGAGCGATAGCCATCCAGCAACTCGTTGGTCGCATAGGCAGGCAAATCATGCGCTGGCAGCAGGAAAAGATTGGTTTTGCCATAACGCAGCGACTCCAGGTCATGCGCCCAGGAGCTGTGATTCGACGCGTGGGGGAACCATTGATGCAAGGTGGGAGACACGGCATTGCACTCCATCATGAAAACACTGCGGCCTTGATGACAGAAAGCGGCGGCCAAGGCAGCTGCGGAGAGGGTCTTGCCTTCCCCCGCTTCAGCACTGGTCAGCAGAATGATGCCCCCAAGACCGCTGCGGCGCAGAGCCTGGAGTTCCAGGGTGGTGGTAAGCTGCGAGAGTGCCCCCGCGGCCCCCTGCGGCTCCGGTTTTAAAAGCTGACCAAGCATGGTCTCGGGGTGTCCTTGACCGATGAGAGGCAGCCGAGCGAGCACCGGCGCTTGATTCGGTGTTTGCAGAGACAGAGGCGAGGGCGCTTGCTGCTGCGGAGCACTCATCACAGGTGGCTGGGGTCGTGCGCTGGGCATGGGCGCAGGAGCAGGAGAGGCCATTGTCTGTCCCGCCTGCATCGTCGCCATGTGAGGCACTTCTTTGACCGACGGGATATTCGCGGAAGGGGAACCGCCCTGGCGCAGCATCTTCAGCACATGATCGTCGAACAATCCCCAAGTCACCGGCAGGCCAATGAGGATGAAGCCAAACAGGATCATGCTGGCCACCGCAGCGATGGGTTTGTTCGGTTTCACAGGCTTGTCAGGTGCTGTCGCGATGTCGGATAAACTCAGGGCTCCGCTGTCTTTGAACTGGCCCGTGACCTCAGCCTGATTCAGCCGCTTCACGATGGTCTGATACATTTCACGATCTGCGGCCACCTGATCACTCAGGAGTTTTTGCTGCACATTCTTGCCGCTCATGTCCAGGACCTGACCGCGCGCGGACTGGCTTTGATTTTGAAAGTCGGTGATCTGGCGTTCCAGATTGGCCACTTCCGCCTCGGCCATTCTGACCACGCCGCCTGAAGCTTGATCGAGCGCAGCTCTGGCCGACTCAATCTTACCTGCGAGAGCGATCATCTGCGGATGGCGACGACCACACAACGGCTCGAGCTGTTTGCGCTCGGTGATGGCGGATTCGAGTTCTTTGCGGTTGAAAGCGACATCGGGATTGTCCGCGATGAGGCGCACCTCTAGGAGATCGCGCCCTGCTTGTTGAGTGGTGCGGATGCTCTGCAAATCGCTTTTGGCTTTCGCGAGTCGGATCTCGGCATCGGTGATGGCCGTGGTGAGCTGGCGGACACGATCACTGTCCACATCCTTGGTCTCATCACTCTGCATGAGGTTCTCTGACTTGCGATACTCCGCCAGCTTGCGCTCACTGTCCTCCAGACGCTGTTTCAGCTCGTCCGCTTTCGACTGCAAAAAGTCGCGCTCACCTTGAGTTTGGCCGCTTTCTTGTTCGCCATAAAAACGGATGTAACCCTGGGCAAAGCTATTGGCGATGTCAGCCGCCATGCGCGGATCGCGATTGCGCACCAGCACACGCAAGATGTGACTTTCCTTTTGGGGTTCGACACGCACCGCGCTGTTGATGCTCTCGGCAAAAATCTCTTTTGGAAGGCCCGGTTTCCCAGGTTTGTAGAGTCCGAGCAGCTTGAGGAGCTCGTCTTTACGCCCAAGAGCGCTGCCCTCAGCCTTCACAAACGTGTCTCGTTTGGTGGGATCAAATTGCTCGTGAAAATAATCGATGAACCGACGCGACTTCAGCTCGGTAAGGTGATTGTTGATCAACTGCGGGGCACTCAGTTCCGTGACTCCCTGGCGACCCATTTCATTGAAGTTAAAGACGTTGGTGTCTTGCAGACGCAGGCGCAACTTGGCCTCTGCTTCATACACATTGGCTCCCATGCCCAGCACATAAAAGACAGCCGCTGCCGTGGGAAGCCCCACCAGAAAACCCAACCACCAACGCTTCTTCAGGTAACCCAGCAGATCCACGAGGCTGATGATCGCCTCACTGAACTGCGGGGCTGGCGTGGAAAGATACGGATTGGTATCAACCTGCGGCAGAGGCAGCGGTGCTCCGAGTGCGGACGGTGCCAGCGGCACGAGTCCCCGCGACCCAGCACCCGCACCGGGCTGAGTGTGGACGGTATCAAGAG
>JAIXVB010000238.1 GCA_027483245.1 Verrucomicrobiaceae bacterium
CATCAGCGACCAACTGTTCTGAGTGATGGCAGCATCAATGTCAGTCGCGGCCAGGGCAGCGGCTGAGTTGAGCGCGCCACTTGTCTCCTGAAAAACGGCTAGCAGTTGGGTGGTCAGTCGTGTGCCCACGCTCGGACGCGCTTGATTCAAGGTGTTGCGCACGCGTTGAAGCACCTCTTGAGCTTGGGCCAAATCGGGTTCGATTTCAGGGATTACCTCAGCCAGTGCGGCGTTCACGGCGGCTTCGCCAAGTTCCGCTGCCCCAGGAACACCGGAACGCTCAAGCAATTCACGGACGAGATGGCCGACGCGCGTGCGGTCTCCATCCGATCCAACGATGGCCAAGGCTGCGTCAATCGCCCCCACTCCAGCGGCGAGTCGATTTTCGACTTCGGTAAGCAGTCCGAGATCTGGCAACGTGATCAGATTCAGCTGCAAGACGGAAAGCTGAGAAGCCGCACTGTCGCCCAATAATATAGCATCAGCCACCGGGTCCACGGCCGTGTTAATGGGTGTTTGAATCGCCGCTCCCAGGCGTTCCGAGAGAAGGCCATCGAGGTTTTCCAGCCCCACGCCGAGTTGGCTTTTGAGGACTCCTCCGATGGCATCGGTGAGTGCATCCGCCACAGCGCCTGTGATGCCTTCTTTTACCGCTGCCACGAGGCCTTGAGTGTTTAGACGGGGGATCGCTAACTCGACTCCAAACGTGATCTCTGCGGTGCTGGGGCTCAGGGCTTGGACTTGTCGATCGACATTGCCCAGAACCACGAGTTCGTCGGTCTGTTTGTTAGACCGGAAACGCCGCAGTGTGGCATCCCAGACCAGTGGGAAATCAAAGTTCACGACTCCGATCCAGCGTTTCTGGGCTCGTGGATTGTAAGCGTTGTCTTCGGGAGAGCGGTAGTCTTCCACGCTGATTTCTGGCGGGAACGCGAGGTGATCCGGGTCGAAGAACTTGTGAGTGAAGTAGCTTTGTCCGTTGATCTGCCAACCTGTGCCATGGCCGTCCGAAGGATTGGCAGGCCAGCCACCCATGATGTTGATGAGGCTCGTTGCGGCATTGGCCGTGGAGGAGGCGCTGACATGCAGTTGCACCTTCATGTCTTCAAACCAGGGCAAGTTGATCGTCGCAGGGAAGGTGAGGAAACCTTGAGTGGGTTGTTGATGCCCTGGAATGACAGGCGCTGAGGGCAGGGGATTGTTCAAGTAGGCACGCCCGACGACCGTGACCTCCCAGGGCACATCCCCAGCGCTGACGACTTGAAGGTTAGGCGGCAGTGTGAAGCGACTGTCGATTTCCAAACCCAGGGAGAGAGGATTGGCCTTCGTCACGAGATTGCCATTCGCCATGAATCCCAGTGAGGCATGCAGCTTTTGCGGTGTCACACTTGGAAAGCGTGTTTGCACGCCGACCAATAAGAAACCACTGCTCACACTGAAGCAGCCTGCGCTGTTGGGTTGAGCAAACTCGAGGCTCTGAGGGATGATGTCCGTGCTCCAGTAGGCCAGGGATTTGGTTTCACCTTCCGTGGCCAACTGCATCTTGTGCGGTTGACCTCGGCATTTGAAGGACAGCTCATTGAACTCGAGATCAAAGCCCGGCAACGGGGCCACGGGGCTGTCCACATGGATCGAGCCTCCGGTCTTGGATTCCACGTTCAAGCCATCTCGGAAAGCCAGTCGAAAGCCATCAAGGGTGACATCGAATCCATACATGAAGAGGTTGGTTGGAATGAGGGCGACGGCTTCGTGAATGCCCGTTACGCCGCCCTGCCGGACGTAGTATTTGCTGCGTCCCTTCAGATCATAGTCAGGTGTGGTGATGCCTGCTAGGACACTGCGTCCCGTCTTGGCGGCCGGTGTGCCGACTCGCAGATTCAGGCCGGCATAGTCAGCCAAGCCAGCACGATAACCCTCACTCAAGGGACGCTCAAAACTGCCATCGGCGAGGACTCCGCTGAGCAACAAACTTTGCGGACGTTGCTCCGTGGACACGGTGGGTGCCTCGGCTCCTGAGAGCCAGCTTCCAGGCACATGAAAGGCTCCCTCGCTCCACTGATTGGTCTGATGGGCATATGGCAGGCCGCCTTCAGGCGGTGAACCTCCGCCAGCCAGTTCAGTGGTGCCCCAGCGCAGGCGTTCGGGCGTGAGACTGCCCGCGGCAGTAAGACCTCCATCGGCGGTGAAGTTCCACTCATCATTCGAGGGGCTGAAGACAAATTGCCCCGGTCCAGCATTGGTGCCGCAGTTGCCATCGCAGTCGCGTTTGTAACTGACCGTGACGGGATTGTTAGCGGTGAGATAACTCGGGTTGGAGATGACATTTTTGTCCACATGAAAACGGCCAAAAGTCCATGAGACGACGGTTCCCTGCGGAAAGTGAGGCTGCATTTCACCGGCGCCGAGATCAAACAAGACGGTCAATTCGGCCTCACCCTGAGGTCCTGCCGTGATGGTGATGGGCGATTGATCGGTGATGTGTTTCAGAAAGGCATCATTGCTCGGGCGTGTTGCCGCGCTCGGATCGGCCAGCAGGGCGGTGCGCGCAGTGAGTTCCTCGTCTTGAAACTGTCGCGTCAACACAGGACCTGCGGGATCAGCGGGGTCGCTGCTTGGCACTTGAGTGAAAACCAAGGTGCCCGCATTCACATCCCACGTGATCGCACTCGTGCGGAATCTCAGGGGCAGCCGATCACAAAAGGCGTAGAAATGCGGTGCTGAAGGGGGCGTGAAAACTCGGTTCGTGAAGGCCAGGGAAAAGTCATCGTTCAGCGCTTCCACGCCTAACAGATCCAGGGCGAACTGATGTCGTCTGGAGTTTTGGTTGGTGGAGACGCCAAAGCCTGCGGGTAGGATGATGCCGCCGGACTCCAATTGCGCGCCGCTGAAATCCAGGCGAATCACGCCACGCACCAAACGCAGTCCGGCAAGCGTCACGATGTCCGTCTCGGTCGTCGTGAGTGTTTGGGTGCCACCGGTCATGGTGAGGTCACCACTCACCGGATCATAGCTCACGGATAAAGGTGTGCTGTCTCCATAGCGCCGTCCGGGTGCTGCAGGAGCAGAGCCTTCCGCAACGGCGATTTGAGTGGTGTAAACCCCCATGTTGAAGGTCATGGGGGGCGAGGGATCATTGGCCAACGCGGTGAAAATCGTCTGCACGCCACCAAACCATAGATTGCCGCTGAGTTGCAAGTAACGCTCTGCGACCGCTGTCCTCACGGAAGGTGTCACACTGAGGGGTGTCGTATCCGGATCTTCGGCGGTTACGGTGACTTCGAGTTGGTAGGTGGCCACGGGGTCGAGCACTTGCCCTGCAGCCACGGCAAAAGCGAAGTCTTGGGTCCACGCATCTGTCACCGGGTTCGGCGGATCATCGGTGCTTCTGGCCAGCAACGAGCGTTGCACGGTGAGGGATGGCGGATCGACCAGCACTTCCTCGGAAGTTGCGCTGTTGATGAGTCGAAGATGAAAGGTCACGGGCACTTCGGCCGCTGGCTGAGGAAGGCTTTCGAGGTCATAACGATGCAGGGTCATGCCCAGCGTGGCTTTGAAGTGACTCTCACCCGCGACGGAATGCAGGAGCTGCCGATCGGTGACGCTCAGAGGGCCTGTGAAG
>JAIXVB010000182.1 GCA_027483245.1 Verrucomicrobiaceae bacterium
CTGAACGCTGTCCTGCAGTCCAGATGCCAATCCGTGTGACCGCGAGCAATCCGTGGGGAGCTTGATCGGTCGAGGAGGTGAATTGGCTGCCATCCCATTCACTCCACTGCACAAGACCCGCCTCCTCCAGCACTTCACCTGGATGCAGCGGCTTGAGTTCGCTGGCTTGAGCATTGGTTTCCGCACACCAGTAGAGGGCATTTCCCAGCATGAGAGGAAACGCTGGCAGCAGGGCCAGTTGCTCTGACTGAGCCGGTGAAAAGGCGGTGACCACGACCCGCTGACCATTGAACTCACCCGCGATCAGCACGGGCTCGACCCCGGCGATCCACAAGGGTTCAAAACCGGCCTTGAGATCCAGCACGCCCGTCTGAGTCACGGCAAGACGCGTGGGTGACACTCGAAAAAGGATCGGATGATCCGGGGCCACGCTGCGCACCTGATCGTGAGGCAGAGCCCGGGCCAGTGGACGCATCTGCACAGGACCGAGGGATTGTTTGGGATTCAAAATGACCACGGGCCGATCCGTGGGCCATTCAGGCGGCAACCAATGCTCAAACACATAGATGTCTGGCTTGTCTTGCAGAGGCCAAGCCTTCGAAGTGCCTTTGAGCATTTCGATTTTTCCAGCTTCGATCATGGAACTGAGAGCGAGTTCCGTGAAGGGGTCAGGTTTATCCGCGATCCACGAAATGAGCAAAGGCCGAGCCTGCGGCAGCGTCGCCGCCACGGCATCATCCCATCCCAGACAATCTCCAGGCGTTTTCAAAACGATTTCCAGTCGCTGCCCACGCACGCCATCGAGCGGCAAAATGAGCGAAGTGGATTCGCCGGGGGCCAAATCGAGCTCACGCAATTGAATGAGGCGATCCGCCAATTTCACTTCGAGAGTGCTGGTGGTTTTGGTTGCATTCGCAGCCGCAGCGCTGACTTGGACAAAGGCCTCATGCCGATCTCGCGCCAGAGGGGCCTGACGCACTTGAAAGCCTGTGATCCCCACATTCCTCACCTGCGGCAGTGCCACATTGATAAAACGATACGAGAGATCCTGAACCGCAACGAAAGGTGCGTCCCCCACATGCCAAATCTGGGAACCCGTCTCCAACTCCGCGAGACGACGCGCAAGGCCCAGGGCCTCATCATCATGCCCTTCCATGGGCAGAGGGCGCAGTTCCTCCAGCAAACGCAGACATTCCCGGCGGTTTCGACTTCGTGAGAGAAGGACACGCGCTTTGGCATCCACCGCGATGAGAGAAACGATGATCTGATCGGGCAGTGCTTGCAGCTGCTGACGCATCTGAAGCTTCGCCTCCTCCAAACGGCTTCGACCTTGGTCATCCTTTGCCGCCATGGAGGCACTGCGATCCACCACAAAAACAACCGCACCTGGCGAATCCGCCACGGCATCGCTGACTGGACGCGCCAAAGCAAAGACACTGAGCAGGATCACCAGCAAGGTCAGCAGCAAGGACAGCCATTTTTTCAACTTCCTCAACCAGGCCGACTCCTGATGCTCACGCGAAAGAGAGCGGAAAAATAACAGGGTGGAGACAGGCACCCGACGCGCTTTTTTTCGGAACAAATACAAAGCCAGCGGGATCAGCGCGAGCCAGGCGAAATGGAAAAAATGGGGATTGAGAAAGTGCATGGATTCAATCAATCACACGCCCCCGGCCAGAGCAGAACCTCGGTTTAACAAATCCAAGAACCGCTCTTCAAACGGCTCCTCCGCACCACATTGCATGAAATCAATGCGATGCCCTGCACACTCCCGTGCCAGTGTCTCACAGAAGGCATCAAAGGTGTCCACATATCGCTGCACATCCCGCCGCGTGAGCCAGAAACGACGGCGCTCGCCCGTCTCGACTTCCGCGAGTTCGACTTCGCCTTCCAAACTCGGGCTTCTTTCTTCGGGATGCAGGATCTGAACAAAGTGCGCCTCACCCGGCCATGTCGCCGCCAGCTTCACCGCCTCACTTGCGGTATTGACATCGCGCCCAAAAAAATCCGAGATCACAAAGATCACCCCATAACGCTGCCGGGTGGGTCGGAACTCAGTGAAGCCACGCTCCAGGTCAGTGAAGCCGCCATACTTGAGGCGAGTCGCGGCTTGAATGATCTTTTCAATGTTTCCCTGACCACGAAGCGGCGGCAACTCCTGACGCACGGTGTCACTCAGGGAATACAAACTCACACGCTGCTGTCCGGCGAGGCCAAGATAGGCCAAGGCCACGGCAAACCGCAGCGCTTGCCTGCGCTTCTCTGTGTGCGGCTCCGACATGGAGCCACTGGTATCCACCAAAATGTGCAAATTCAGCTCTTGAGTTTCCTCATAAAGCCGAACAAAAAGTTTGTCCAAACGCGCGTAGAGTCGCCAATCAATTGCCCGGTAATCTTCGCGCGGCGTGTAATGGCGGTAGTCTTTGAACTCGCGGGTGAAACCCGTCGAAGGCGTGGACTGAGCGCCACGCCGCATCAGGGCTCGACGTTTGCGCAGCCGGATTGCCAGAGATCGGAGACGATCCAGGAAAGCGGCGTCGAAGAGGTCTTCGCGGACGAGGGTTTCAGCAGACATGGGTCAGAGCTCAGGCCGCCTGCTGGGCTGGGGTTTTGACTTGATCGAGCAATTTAGTGATCAACTCATCCACCTTCACCTGCTGGGCTTCTCCTTCGAAGTTCAAGATGATGCGATGCCGCAGAGCCACATGGGCGATGGCTCGAATGTCATCGGTCGAGACGGCTGTCGCCCCCTGCACCGCCGCCCACACACGCGCTCCACGAATCAGCGATTGAAGCCCACGAGGGCTGCTGCCATAGGCAACGAAGCGCTTCATCTCAGGCAAAACCCCCGGCTGCTCAGGATGCGTGGCCAGCACCAACTGAGAGGCATACCGGGCGACTGGGTCCGCCACGGGCATCTCGGCCAGCTCGCGCTGCAGTTTCATCAGTTCCGCGCCTGAGAGCACCGATTTCAGCGTCGGCTCTGTGAACCCTGTGGTGCGGCGAGAGATTTCCACCAGCGATTCCAGATCTGGAAAGGGCACCTTGATCTTGAACATGAACCGATCCAGCTGCGCCTCCGGCAGTGGGTAGGTGCCTTCCATCTCCATTGGGTTCTGAGTCGCCAGCACAAAGAATGGCTCAGGCAATGCGTGCCGCTCACCGCCCGTGGTCACGTGACGCTCCTGCATGACTTCCAGCAGTGCTGCTTGGGTCTTGGGGGTGGCACGATTGATTTCATCGACGAGCAGCAGGTTCTTGAAGACCGGGCCTTTTTCAAAAAACATCACTCGGCGGCCATGTTCGTTTTCATTAACGATGTGCGTGCCGAGAATGTCTGCGGGCATCAGGTCCGGCGTGCATTGCACACGCCCGGGCTCGAGTCCGATAACCTGCGACAGGGTGCGAACGAGGAAAGTTTTCCCCAATCCAGGCACCCCCTCGAGCAGCACATGCCCGCCCGAGAAAACCGCCACGAGAACGTCCGACAGCAACGCATCATATCCCACGATGGATTTTTGCAGTTCAGCTTTGAGCTGGTGAAAGAGAGTCTGGAATGAGTTCATGAAAATTGGATCAGGGACGTTGCTCGAAGCGTTTGCGCAGTTCGGTGAAGTATCGGCGCACTTGTTCGCGGCGGCTTGGCGGCAGCGCGGATTCATCCAGGGCTTCTTCCTGCGCTTGGATGAATTCAGCAGCAGTTTGAGTGGCTGAGCGTCCGGCATTTTCCTGTCTCACTCCACCCTCCACTGCACGAACACTGGACTGGCCATCGTTGCCTTGCTGAGCATTGACCACCGCCTGTTGATCGGTCGTTTGTTGGGCCGTCGCATCTGCCTTCAACTCCGCTTTGCCAACTCCAGGATCTTTACCGCCTGGAATCGTGATCGCGATGGCAGCACCGCCTTCTGGGGAATCTCCAGGCGGTCCCAGCAATAGCATTTCAGGTTTATCCCCGGCTTTCTGTCCCGGCACAGGGGCCATCAGCATGGGTTGACCTTGGCCTTTTTCTCCGGCTTGCCCGGGCTGACCAACCTGCCCTTGAGAAAGCATCATCTGCTGCGGTTGGCCCTCGCCCTGTCCCGAATTCGGAGGCGTCATTTGCATCGGCTGCCCCTGCCCCATCTGCCCGAGTCCGGGAGGTTGCAGGGCAGATGGATTTTGGCCTGCTTGCGCTTGCCCGACTTGGGGAGTCTCGCCCGCTTGTCCCGCCGGTTGCTGACCCGCGGCACTCATCTGTTGCATGCCACCCTTTTGATTCTGTCCGGCGATGTTGCTTCCAGCATCGCGCAACTGCTGGGCGAGCTTTTCCAGTTCCTTGCGCGCTTGTTCTCGCTGTGCCTGATCACGGAGCTTATCGGCCAGCTTGTCAAACTCAGCTCCGGCTGGCTGAGGCTGCCCCTGCTGCAATTGATCGGCCGCAGCCAGCACGTGTTGACCGACCATGCGTTGACGGTCTTCTTTTTCGGACTGCTTCTGCGCTTCTTTGAGCGTTTCATTCAGGCGCTCGCGGATTTTCTCTTCGACCTTGGGCGACTGAAGGGCCTGCGCTAGGTCATCGGCTGCCTTTGCTGCCTGGAGCGCCTGTTTACCTGCGACCGCATCCCCGAGATCCGCCGTGTCAGCCTGCCCGCGCAACGCTTCGATCAATGATTGCGATGCCCAAGCATCCCGATCAGCACCCAGCTTCTGCGCCAACTTCTCAGCCTCACGTGCCCGTTTCTCGAGTTCGGACAAAACGGACCGAGCTTCTTTGCCTTGAGCATTCTCCAGACCTTCCGCCGTCGCCTTGAGATTCTCGTTGAGTTGATTCAGCGCCTTTTGCTCCTCCTCCGTCAGACCCGCGAGAGGCTTCTTATCCAGGGCCGTTTTGGCCAGTTTCTCCGCCTCCGTTTTAGCGATCTGCTCCATGGCGGCATCGAGGATGACCTCTTTTTCTTGGGCACTCCAAAAGGACAGTCCATAGAGGATCGCTACGGCTAGAAAAGGCAGCTCCAAAAAACGCTTCCAAAGCTTCAATGGCAGATCCTTGGACAACGTCTTCAGGGCCTGAGGCAGCGCCTGTAGCTGAGCCTCCAGATGCGTTTGCTCAGCCACAGAACGCGTCGGCTGGAGTTCAAACCAGGACGCTGTGGCAAAGGCCTCACGTCTTCCTGCTTGATCGTCCCAAAGCGCGATAGCACTGAAGGAACTCGGCATTTTCCAGGCCGCCATGGCCGCAGAACCCAGTAGCCAAAGCCCCAGAACCACCAAGCCCCCCATCAAGGCACTCGGATTCAGTGAAATCGCCGCCCAGATCAGCAACACCAGCATCAGCGCACTGACCGCCGCCACCGATTTAGCCAGCCAAGCCAACCAACGCCGTAACCACACCCGAATCTGCACCCGCCGCGCTACGAGCGCGAATGACAAGGGTGCAGGGGCTTGAGCAGACATGTGAGTAGTGTGGATACGACAACGTTGCGAGGCGAGGGACTTTTGGTGTGAAATCCAAAATCACTGCGCCATCTTCAGACGCTCATCGCTCAAATCGAGCCGATACATCAACTGATTGTAATCGTAGCGTGGTGTCGGCTCTGGATTCCCTGAAAAAGTCTCCGTGTAAGTGCCTTCAAAGTAAATCACTCGGCCTCCATCCTGGTCGAAGAAGACGTGATGACGTGGATTGTAAAACGAGTAACGCGGATGTGTGGCGATCTTCACCGCTTTATTCCAAGGTCCCGAGGGAGCTATAGCCTCAGCATACCAGACCTCCCCCAAGGCAGAGACCTCACCGCCCTGCTGGGTGGCAATCATGATCCAACGTTGCCGATGGGCATTCCAATTCACACTCGAACGATGAATCAGTACGGGTTTGCCTGAGACGCCGTCCTTGACCTGAAATCGCGCCTTCTCGGCAGGCATTTTCTTTTCACGAATCATCTGCGTCTCACTCAACTGAGTTACCGGCACGAGTTGCTTTTGCCAACGATAATCTTGCGCTGACTCCATCCAGGCCAAAGCTTCGTAAGCCCCAGGGTTCTGCACGCTGTCATAGTCGGCAGGCACACGAGTCACAGCGAAGTGATGGGTGAAATAATAGAAGTCACCCTCCTCATTTTTCACCAGCACCGCATTGCCCACCGGATGCTGCCACGTGAACTCCTCGCCCAATTGCAAAAGCGGCACGAAATGACCTTTCGATCCATCATACTCCACCACTCCGTGCTCCACCCGTGTGGTCAAATCTTTGTATCGTCCGTAGTGCCCTAACAAATGTTGCCGCCCCGCCAGGTCTGGCACGGTTAACAGGCCAAACAACCACACCACCCCAGGCTGATCACTCGGAACCATCTTTTTCAGTTGGCCCTCCTCATCGGTCAGATACTCCAAATGAATGCCCTCACGAGGGTGCAGCCCGCCCGACTCAGGGAGATCCGACCAAGCACAGGTCGAGTGAAAATTGCCGAGTGGATAACTGAGCCGATTCGTGTCTCCCCAGAGCCAAAACAATCGGCCCTGCCAAGGCACCGCCTGCACACTATCCTGTCCCGTGACACCTGCATTCACATTGGCTCGCGGCAGCATGCTCTCTTGGCCGAGCAATGTGGAATCGCGATAGATCCCTTGTCCCGTGATTCGGTAGAGGCGCTCGGCGATGTTCAGGCGCATGACTCTCACCTCCGCAAGCTCTCCCGCCTTGGGTTTCAACCGCAGACCCGCGTAACCAAAACCATCCTTGGCGATCGCATAGCCGGGGCCACTCAGGTGAAAAAACACCTCCTGATCCATCATGCCTGGCTCTTGAAAAGCAATCCACCCGGCACTGTCCGTGGTGAAGGTCAGATGATTCGTGGTCTTCAACGTGATCAAAGGCACTCCCTTCCCCGTCGATTCATCGACCACTCGAATGCCAAAAAAATCGGCCGGAGCCGCATGCAACATCGTCGCGGAAAGGACGAGTAATGTTAAAGTCGAGAAAACCTCAGTCACGACTGTTCTTTACCACCCATCCCCACGGCTGTGAAGGATCATTCCAAACAACTGCAACGTCGCTGCATTTCAATCCCATGAGCCTGAGACGTGATTATTCCTCTGCGTCTCAGGTATCAAAATTTATCAAGTGGCCTTGAAGCCACCGGATAAGATTTTGTGCAGGCCACGAATCAATCACTCGCCGCCCTCAGAGCGCTCGACACCACCACCGAAGGCTTCATGCACCGTAGCCACGGCGTAATCGCGATTGAGTTTGGTGATCCAGCGGACACTGATTTCTTTCGGGCAGGCAGCCTCGCACTCATACTGATTCGTGCAGTTGCCGAAACCTTCTTTGTCCATCTGGCGAACCATGCCCAGTGTGCGCTTGGTTTTTTCAGGTTGTCCTTGGGGTAAGGAATTCAGTTGACCCGCTTTCGCAGACACGAACAGCATGGCACTGGCATTTTTACAAGCCGCCACACAAGCACCGCAGCCAATGCAAGCCGCTGCATCCATGGCGGCATCAGCGATGTCTTTGCCAATCAAAATGCTGTTTGCATCGGGAGCCGACCCTGTTCGCACGGTCACAAATCCTCCAGCCTGTTGAATGCGGTCAAAGGCACTACGATCGACCATCAAATCCTTGATCACCGGGAATGCTCGGGCACGAAAGGGCTCAATCCAAATGGTATCACCCGTGCGGAATTTGCGCATGTGGAGCTGACATGTCGTTGTCGCCTTCTCTGGGCCGTGTGGCATGCCATTGATCGTCATGGAGCACATGCCGCAGATGCCTTCACGGCAATCATGGTCAAACGCCACAGGTTCCTCACCTTTTTGAATGAGGCGCTCATTGACGATGTCCATCATCTCCAAGAACGAAGCATGATCTGGAATGTCACGCGCTTCGATGTCTTGAAAGCGGCCGGTTTGGCCTTTGTTTTGACGCCAGACTTTGAGTTGGAGGTTAAGGAGAGACATATTCCAATGAAAAAAGATCGATGATTAAAAGCCAGGTTACTTGTAGCTGCGCACGGCGAGATGAACTTCCTCGAAAGTGAGTTGCTCTTTGTTCAAGATCGGGTTGGCGAGGTCTCCGGTGTATTCCCAGGCTGCTGCGTAGCTGTAGTTTTCATCGTCACGCTTAGCCTCACCATCTGGATACTGATGTTCAGTCCGGAAATGACCACCGCAGCTTTCTTCACGGTTGAGCGCATCCAAGCAGAGCAATTCCGCAAACTCCATGAAATCAGCCACACGCCCTGCTTTTTCGAGCTCAGGATTGGCAGCTTCCCCCGAACCTGGGACCGTCACATTGTTCCAGAATTCTTCACGCAGTTCAGGAATACGCTGCAGAGCTTCCGTGAGCCCCGCACGATCACGTGCCATGCCGCACTTGTCCCATACTAAGAGCCCGAGCTCACGATGGAAGCTGTCCACACTGCGTTTGCCCTTGATGTTGAGCAGACGACTCGTGCGCGCATGGGCTTCTTCGAGTGCCTTTTTGAATTCAGGATGGCTCGTGGTCACACTGCCCGGTGACTGGGTCACGAGGTATGGAGCAATCGTGGTCGGGATGACGAAGTAACCATCCGCAAGCCCCTGCATCAAGGCACTGGCCCCCAAACGATTGGCACCGTGATCCGAGAAGTTGGCCTCACCCAGGACGTGAAGCCCTGGCAGGTTACTCATCAAATTGTAGTCCACCCAGAGGCCGCCCATCGTGTAATGCACCGCTGGGTAAATGCGCATCGGCTGTTTGTAGGCGCTCTCACCTGTGATGCGCTCATACATGTCAAAAAGGTTACCGTAACGCTCCGCAATCGTCTTCTGACTGAACTGCTGGATCGATTCAGCAAAGTCGAGGTAAACACCACGACCGCCTGGGCCGACTCCGCGACCTTCATCACACACTTCCTTCGCCGCACGACTGGAAATGTCACGTGGGGCCAGGTTTCCGAAGCTCGGATACTTGCGCTCCAAATAATAATCGCGCGCTTCTTCAGGGATCTCATGGGGCGCTTTGCCACAATCTGCTGCGTTTTTCGGAGCCCATACACGTCCGTCATTGCGCAAAGACTCCGACATCAACGTCAGTTTGCTTTGATAGTCCCCACTGACTGGAATGCAGGTGGGGTGAATTTGAGTGTAACAAGGATTGGCGAAATAGGCCCCTTTTCGGTGAGCACGCCACGTGGCAGTGACATTGCAGCCCATGGCATTGGTGGAGAGATAGAACACATTGCCGTAGCCGCCAGAGCAGAGCAGAACCGTGTCCCCAGCATGAGATTCAATCTTTCCGGTCACCAAGTCACGCGTGATAATGCCCTTGGCATGCCCATCAACAACCACCACATCCAGCATCTCTGTGCGCGGATACATTTTCACGGAACCGCGTGCGATCTCTTTGTTCAGGGCTGAATAAGCACCCAACAACAATTGCTGTCCCGTTTGTCCACGCGCATAAAAGGTTCGGCTCACTTGAGCTCCACCAAACGAACGATTGGCCAGTCCACCGCCATACTCGCGAGCGAAAGGAACGCCCTGCGCTGCACATTGGTCAATGATGTTAATGCTTTCTTCAGCAAGACGATGCACGTTGGCTTCGCGAGCCCGGAAGTCGCCGCCTTTGACCGTGTCATAAAAGAGACGGTGCACACTATCACCGTCGTTTTGATAGTTCTTAGCCGCATTGATCCCCCCCTGAGCTGCAATCGAATGCGCACGACGCGGGCTATCTTGAAAGCAGAAGCACTTCACTTGATAACCCAATTCAGCTAGTGTAGCCGCAGCCGAAGAGCCTGCCAAACCACTGCCCACGACGAGAACAGTGTATTTGCGCTTGTTCTTCGGATTGATGAGCTTGGAGTCCTGCTTGTGCTTGGACCACTTTTCAGCCATCGGGCCGGAGGGAATCTTGGAATCGAGAGGCATGACAGGAGGGAGGGCGAAGTTCGAAAAATGAGGAAGTGATGATTATTTGCCGAGGCCGAAAAACAGAATGGCGATCGGAATGGAACAATTCCCGATGACGATCAGCAGCGCATAGGCATGACCCAATTTTTGAAAGAGCGGCCAAGTTCGATGTGTGGCAAGACCGAGGGTTTGGAAAAGGCTGCTGACACCATGGCTCAAGTGTGTGTAGAGCAGAACCATTGCCACCACGTAAAACGCTGAAGCGGGCCACCACGAAAACCCATCAATGACCATTTTGTAAACATTGTGAACCGTCTCTCCATGCAGCGAGTAGCTGTAGAGAGCAGGGTTATTGTATTCATTGCCCACTCGCACCGTGAAGTGGAGGAGATGGTAAACAATGAAGGCCAAAATCGTCAGACCACTCCAGATCATCGTTCGGGAAGCTTTGCTGGCCACCTGCGTCGCGTTCTTGCCGTAGCGATCTTGGCGAGCAGCACGATTGGACGCTGTCAGCTGCACAGTGGCCAAAATATGAATCCCCACAGCAGCAAGCAAACCCAAACGGGCTATCCACACACCCGCTCCATGGAGCGAGGATTGGAGCATGTGTCCGTATTCATTGATGGCTTCGGGTCCTGCAAATACCAGCAGGTTACCAATCATGTGACCAAGGACAAAAACGACCAAAGCCGCGCCAGTCAGCGCAACGAGTATTTTTTTGCCAATGGAGGAGGCATAAAATCGGGAAAGGGAGTCAAAAACAGCGCTCATGATTGGGAGACAAACACAATGTCAATACGACAGGTAGAGGCAAGAGGCACCTGCATTTTTCACGACCCTTTTTGCGTTTGATGATTTCGATCTTGTTCATTGACGCCGAAGCTCAACCCTCGACCCTCCAAACATGCCTCTGCCTGACGAAGACGCGCTGCAAAAACGCCTGCGCAAGCTCCGAATCCGCGATGAAGACCTGCAAGAGGATTTCATTCGAGGCAGCGGCCCAGGCGGGCAAAAGGTCAACAAAACCTCTTCCACCGTTGTTCTCCGACACCTGCCCACCGGCGTCGAAGTGCGCTGCCAAAAAGAACGGTCCCAGGTCATGAATAGACACTGGGCTCGAGTGGAACTGTGTGATCGCCTGGAAACGATTCGAAAAGAGGCTCAACTCGCCCTCCAAAACGAGCGTGAAAAAGCGAGGCGACAAACTCGCCCTCGACCACGCGGACTGAAACAGCGCATTCTCGACACCAAAAAGAACCGTTCGGGCGTGAAGAAAAACCGAGGCAAAGTCAAAGGTGACGACTGACATCCTTGAATGAACAAGGGCGACCCGAGGGTCGCCCTTGTGTTGATATTTGAATAAAGCCAGACTGCGATCAGCGGCTCTGCTGCAAAGCAGAACCATAACGGGCGCTTCCTTCCCAGGACCGCGGACGGTTCCAGGGAAGACCACTGTCACTCACGCTCGGTGGGACACGTTCACGACGTTTGGGTTCTTCGGAGGCACAAGAGACAAGGGTCTGCACCGCCAGCACTGCTAAGAGGGTTTTGAGAATCAGGAGGGCTTTCATGACACGTCTATTTACGCGCAGATGGAGCTTACTGATAGAGCTTTTCCAAGATCACGCGATCCCCAGGAGCGATGCTCATGCCTTCAGCCAGGGTCTCAGGAACAATGTTCGCAACGGTGCGATCGCCTTGGATCGAAACAATGTTCAATTTGCCCACGGTTTGTGCACCACGCACAACGAGGAGCTTGGTTGCGTCAGTAATGCCGCGATTCAAACCTGCGTCCACCACCACAAACCCCCAATCACTGTTCACCGCCACGATGCGTGCAGCGAGACCATTGCGATCAAACGATTTTTTTCGTTCTTCAATCTTTTTGACCACTTCATCCAACCCTTTGCGAGCTTCCACGACCTTAGCTTCTTCGGTATCGACATCCTTTTTCATCTGCTCGGCCTGAGCCTGAAGTTCGGCAATGGCTTTTTTCATGTTGTTGATGTCTTCAACGAGAGTCTCAGGCTTCACGCCCTGAGGCAGCTTGTCGAGTTGCACCTTCAAGCTGGCCAGCTTCTTGTTTTGAGCATCCAGGCTGTCCTGATCGCGCTTGGTGTCATTCTCAGCTTGAGCGATCTTCAACTTCTGAGCTTTGATCTTCTCGGACTCGACATCCAGCTCGGTCTGAACGCGTGCGATGTCACCATTCACTTTGGTAACTTCAGCCACCACCGCATTTGCGGCATTGAGGTCGGACTGAACTTTGACATTCAGTGCCGTAACGTTTTCACGAACTTGGGAAAAAGCGCGGCCGTTCTGATAGGCAAAAAAAGTGGCGACGAGCATCACGACGGCACTGAGGATAAAGAGGACTTTGGTCATTGGGAGAAAATCGTTCGGTTAGAGGAGCGGAGAATCCGAATATCGTGATGTTATGGCTTCGGTGCTGCACCAAAAGGATCCGTGCCTGCGGCAGGAGCTGGTGTTGCCGGAGCACCAAAGGGATCGCTGCTCATCGGAGCGGCACCTGCAGGGGCTGCTGGAGCGCCAAAAGGATC
>JAIXVB010000338.1 GCA_027483245.1 Verrucomicrobiaceae bacterium
CTGCTGAGATTGATCAACTGCCCGGAACGCGTGGCGCAAATGCGAATGAAGCGCTCGAAGTCACGCAAGTTCGTGACATTCACCAACTGACGCACGTCTCTTTCGAGATAGGTGGCCAGGTAGCTGGAATAAAAATCACGAGCCTGCATGTCAGGCGCCCGCCAGAGTTCGGGATACCCACCGCGCCAGAGGAAATCTTCCAGGCAGGGGGGATTCAGCGGCTGTGCATCCCTAATTTCGACCGCCGAAAGCGTGTCCATTTCGACAATCGCACAGCGCCCGGCAAGGCTTTCAGACACGGTCTGCATGAGCGCGAACTTTTGCGAACCCGTCATCAAGAATCTGCCCATGCGATGTCGATCCGCATCAATGGCGACTTTCAAGGAACGGAACAGAGCGGGTGCGTATTGGACTTCATCAAGCACCATGTGCGTATTCCCTCCGAGAGAGTCAATGAAGCCCATTCCATTGTTTTCGGCTTCATAAGCCACAGAGGGCAAATCAAGCGTGAAGAATGGAGCATCCGGAAAGCATTCACGCAGGAGTGTTGTTTTACCAGTTTGACGTGCACCGGTCAAAAGGACCGCAGGGTAGTGTTTGGCCAAGCTGCGAACGCGATCAGCTAGGGAGCGTGGGATGTTGTTCATGACTGCCTCAGATTTGCCAACACCTTAAACTCAGACATTCCAGTTTTCAATCCTATATTATCCGAATCATGAAAATGCCATGCTCTAATTCGTTGATCCTGAACACTTTAGACAGGCTGAAGCTTGGCAAAACGTCATGGATCCGACCGATTCGAAACTCGAGGCGTTCTATATTCTCAGCATGTTTGACAACGTTCGCTGCCACTCCTTGATTACCCCTATGTCCAACCCCTCAGATTTCCCCTCGCTGATCAGCTCCCCCTCGAACTACATCGTCCCGACCGTAATCGAGACGGAAGGTCGGATGGAGCGCGCCTATGACATCTATTCCCGCTTGCTGAAAGATCGCATCATCTTCCTCGGCAGTGACGTGAACGACCAGGTGGCCAATGTGATCATCGCCCAATTCCTTTTCCTGCAAATGCAGGACCCGAAGAAGGACATCCACTTTTACATCAACAGCCCTGGTGGCTCAGTGACCGCCGGTTTGGCCATCTATGACACCATGCAGTTCGTCACCTGTGATGTGAACACCTATTGCATCGGCATCTGCGCGAGCATGGGAGCCGTATTGCTGGCCTCGGGCACCAAAGGAAAACGCTTTGCCCTGCCCAACAGCGACATCATGATTCACCAAGTTTCCGGCGGTGCTCGCGGCACAGCCAGCGATGTGGAGCGCACCGTGGATTTCATGTATAAGCTGAAGCGTCGCCTCAATCGCATTCTCGCCCATCATTGTGGCAAGACGCCTGAGGTCATCGAAAAAGATGCTGACCGCGACAACTACATGAGCGCTGAAGAAGCTTGCGCCTACGGACTCGTGGATAAGGTGCTTCAGAGCAATCGCGAGCTGAAGCCCACAGAATAAATCTAGCCTCAAATCAAAGGCAGGACGGAGAGTTACCCTCGATGTCCTGCCTTTTTTTGATGTTGCGAGTTGCTTGACTCATTGGCCCGTTCGGTGCGAGACTCAGACATGCCTCGCACTTCTACTGTCACTCTTTGTTCTTTCTGCGGCAAGAGCCATGCCGAAGTGCGGAAATTGATCGCCGGACCTGGGGTTTACATTTGTGACAACTGCATTGGCGTCTGCAAAACCATCCTAGACAAAGAGGCGGCTCAAGAGGCCGAAGGAACGCAACCTCTGATGGTTCCCCGCCCCGCTGATATCACAGCGATTTTAGATCAACACGTGATCGGCCAAGCTCAGGCTAAAAAGGTGCTGAGTGTTGCCGTCCACAATCATTACAAACGCATTCTGCACTCGCAGCAGCAGGCGTTGAAAAAGGACAACAGTCCTCGCAAACTCCCCGACCCCAACGATGTCGAGATCGAAAAGAGCAATGTGTTGCTTCTCGGGCCCACAGGTTGCGGAAAAACATTGTTGGCCAAAACTCTGGCGAAGATCCTCAATGTCCCCTTCTCCATCGCTGATGCGACCACCCTGACCGAGGCCGGTTATGTGGGTGAAGATGTGGAAAACATCATTCTGCGACTTCTTCAATCGGCGGATTTCGATGTAGCCAAAGCGGAGATCGGCATCATCTACATTGATGAAATCGACAAGATCGGCCGCACGACCGGGAATGTGAGCATCACCCGCGATGTCTCGGGCGAAGGAGTTCAGCAGGCGCTGCTCAAAATCATCGAAGGCACCGTTTGCAATGTTCCCCCTCAAGGAGGACGCAAACATCCTCAACAAGAGTACATTCAGGTAAACACTGAAAACATCCTTTTCATCTGTGGAGGTGCTTTTGTCGGCCTCGAAGAACTCATCAAACGCCGCAAAGGCAAACAAACCATGGGCTTCAAGACGGTGACCGTCAGCGAAGATGAAGAAAAAAAAGGCCCCTTGCAGGTCGAGCCTGAAGATCTCCTCAGTTATGGTCTCATCCCTGAATTTGTGGGTCGCCTACCAGTCATCTGCTCGCTCCAGGAACTGAGTGAGCAAGAGTTGGTGAGAGTCCTCACGGAACCCAAAAATGCCCTGCTCAAACAGTACTCCAAGCTGATGCACATGGATGGGGTGGATCTCAGCATCAATAAAGACGGCCTTCTCGCCATGGCACGCGAGGCCGTGAAACGCGGCACGGGAGCGCGCGGACTGCGCAGCATCTTTGAGCGAATCATGCTCGATGTGATGTATGACGTGCCAAGCCGCATGGATGTGCGTTCGGTTTCCATCAATGAAGCCGTCGTTAAAGGTGAACGCCCTCCCATCCTGCGAAAAAAGGCAGCTTGAGGCTTATCATCGCCTCTGAGGAACAGATTCAGACGAGGCACACCCGATCACTCGGAATGCGAAGGCCGATGAACATGCGGATTTGAATTCTAAAAGCTGAAAATCTATTCGCCTCCCACGTGCCACACGCTAGCATCGAAGCGTGAGTTATCAGGTCTTCGCCCGCAAGTATCGTCCCAAAACCTTCGCTGATGTGCTCGGCCAAGAGCATGTCGTCCGCACTCTGCGAAATGCCATCGCCCAAAACCGATTGGCACACGCTTATCTCTTCGTCGGCCCGCGTGGCACGGGGAAAACCAGCACAGCGCGTATTTTCGCCAAAGCACTCAACTGCCCAAACGGTCCTAGCATCGAATTCGATCCTGAAGATGAACTCTGCAAAGAGATCGCTGAAGGACGCAGTCTCGATGTGATGGAAATCGACGGTGCCAGCAATAACGGTGTCGATCAGGTGCGCGAACTGCGTGAAAGCGTCAAATTTGCACCCGCACGCAGCCGGTTTAAAATTTATTACATCGATGAGGTTCACATGCTTTCAACGGCAGCTTTTAATGCGCTGTTGAAGACGCTGGAAGAACCACCTGCGCATGTGAAGTTCATCTTTGCCACGACCGAGGCCAATAAGATCCTTCCCACGATCATCAGTCGCTGCCAGCGCTTTGATCTTCGTCGCATTCCGCTCAATATCATTGCCAAGCACTTGCTCCACATTGCTCAGCTTGAAGGCGTGGATCTCAGTGAAAAGGCAGCCTATGCGATTGGCAAAGGTGCCGAAGGTGGGATGCGCGATGCGCAATCCATGCTGGATCAACTGGTCGCCTTTTGTGGCAACTCGATCCGCGAAGAAGATGTTCTCGAGATTTTCGGATTCACGGCAGTGCAGACCGTCGGCAAGATGGCGCATTGCATCCTGGAAAGTGACACGGTCGGTGCCCTGCGCCTTGTTCATGACACCAGTGAAGCAGGCAAAGACCTCGGACGCCTCCTCACCGATCTCATCCAGCACTTCCGCACACTCCTGGTCAGTCAGGCAGATCCAGATGCAGCCGCTGAGGATCTAGAACCTGAAATCGCCGAGCAAGTGACGATTCAATGTCAGATGGCCACGACAGAGCAACTGCTGCGCATCGTCGATGGCTTGGCTGAAGTGGATGCCCGCATGCGCTGGGCCACCAACAAGCGACTCCACTTTGAATTGGGCGTGATTCAGGCCGTTCAGCATTACAACGAAATCAGCATCAGCGATGTGATTGAGGCTCTCGATGGCGGGGGCGCGGCCACACTGGCCCGCCCTGCTCCACGCGCTCCCACTCAAGTGACACCGCGGCGTGTGATCGCAGAAAAGCCTGAGCCTGAACCGCCACGCAGAATCATGCCGGAACCGATCGTGGAAGCCGTTATCGAGACAGCTCCACCACGTGAGATTGCACCCCCGCCGCCGAAGCTGCCCGTGGAAGCGATCCCCGCTCAGGAAACGACTCCCATCGCGGCGGTCGCCAAACCCGAACCGATTGGAGAAACTCCTCCTCCATCACTGACCAAAGAAGAGTTTCGTTTGGAGCTCTTGGCCTTGCTTCAGCAA
>JAIXVB010000067.1 GCA_027483245.1 Verrucomicrobiaceae bacterium
CACCTCCAGTTCCATGCGGAACGTGACCTCACCCCTGAGGAGCGGGATGAACGCCGCGCTGAAATTACCCGTGCGCAGTTGCAATCCCTGAGCGGCCCTTCTAACGTTTCAACAACCATAACCCCCTCGGAGGAAAAACCCTCTGATCCCAATGATGAATAATTTCACACCACGCGCCCAACAGGTCTTGGCCCTCGCTCGTAAAGAAGCCGACCGGTTCAATCACAATTACGTCGGCACGGAGCACATCCTCCTGGGTCTCATCAAACTGGGACAAGGCGTCGCCGTCAATGTTCTCACCAAACTCGGTCTCGATCTCGAGACCGTGCGCTTGCAGGTCGAGCAGCAAGTCGGCTCAGGACCCGAAACCAAGATGGTCGGCAACATCCCCTACACGCCCCGCGTGAAGAAGGTGCTCGCCCTGGCCAGCAAAGAAGCCAAAGCGCTCAATCACAGCTATGTCGGCACAGAGCACATCTTGCTCGGCCTCTTGCGTGAAGGTGAAGGCGTCGCCGCTCAAGTGCTGCGCAACCTGGACATCAATCTCGACAAAGCTCGCAATGAGATCCTCAAAGAACTCGACCCCAACTTCTCCGGTGGTGGCGGTGAAGAAGAGGAAGAAGAGGAAAACAACGAGCCAGTCTCCCCCGCCGGCAACACCGACGAGGACAAAAAGAACAAGAAGAAGAACGAAAAGACCCCTGCTCTTCGCGCCTTTGGTCGTGACCTCACCGAGATCGCCCAGAAAGGCGAGATGGACCCCGTCATTGGTCGCACGGAGGAGATCGCTCGTGTCATTCAGATCCTCTGCCGCCGCACCAAAAACAATCCTGTTTTGATCGGTGAAGCAGGCGTTGGCAAAACCGCCATCGTCGAAGGACTCGCCCAAGAAATCGCCGCTGGCAGCGTGCCTGAAATCCTGCGCGACAAACGCGTGGTGACACTCGACCTCGCCCTCATGGTCGCCGGCACCAAATACCGCGGCCAGTTTGAAGAGCGCATCAAAGCCGTGATGGACGAAATTCGCCGCAACAAAAACGTCATTCTCTTCATCGATGAGATGCACACCATTGTCGGTGCAGGCTCCGCCGAAGGCACCATGGATGCCAGCAACATCATCAAGCCTGCCCTCAGCCGTGGCGAGCTTCAAGTCATCGGCGCGACCACGCTCAATGAGTTCCGCAAATACATCGAGAAAGACAGCGCCCTCGAGCGTCGCTTCCAGCAGGTCAAAGTGGAAGAACCCTCCGTGGACGATGCCATCAAGATCCTCATGGGTCTGAAAAGCAAATACGAGATCCACCACAAAGCCAAGTATTCCGACGAAGCCATCCGCAGCGCCGTCACGCTCAGCTCACGTTATCTCACCTCGCGTTTCTTGCCGGACAAAGCCATCGACATCATGGACGAAGCAGGCTCCAAGGCCCGCATCGCCGCCATGACGCGTCCTCCTGAGCTCAAAACCATTGAGGCAGAAATCGAAGTCATTCGCATTGAAAAAGAAACCTCGATCAAAGATCAGGACTTTGAAAAAGCAGCGCGCCTCCGCGACAGCGAGAAGAACACCAAAAAGCGCTACGACGACATCCTCGAGACTTGGCGTCAAAACAACACCGAGCGCATCGTTGACGTCTCCGATGACGACATCATGAGCGTGGTCTCCAAATGGACCGGCGTGCCTCTTCAGCGCATGGAAACGGCTGAGGCTCAAAAGCTTCTCAAGATGGAAACCGAGCTCAAGGGCAAGGTCATCGGACAGGATGAAGCCGTCATCGCCATCAGCAAAGCCCTTCGCCGCAGCCGTGCCGACCTCAAAGATCCACGTCGCCCAATTGGTTCATTCCTCTTCCTCGGCCCCACAGGTGTCGGTAAAACCTTCCTCGCCAAAAACCTCGCCGAATTCATGTTCGGCAGCGCAGAGGCCCTGATCCAACTCGACATGTCCGAGTACATGGAGAAGCACACCGCCAGCCGCCTCATCGGCGCACCTCCGGGATACGTGGGTTATGAAGAAGGCGGTCAGCTTTCCGAAGCCGTGCGTCGTCGCCCTTACAGCGTCGTGCTTTTTGATGAGATCGAAAAAGCTCATCCAGATGTCATGAACCTCCTCCTCCAGATCCTGGAAGAAGGACAGGTCACCGACAACTTCGGCCGCAAGATCGACTTCAGAAACACCATCGTCATCCTCACCTCGAACGTGGGTGCTGAAACCATCAAGAAGCAGTCCAGCCTTGGCTTTGCCGCCATGACGCAAGACCACGCCGACAATGCCAGCATCAAAGGCAAACTCTCCGAGATGGCCAAGAAGTTCTTCAAGCCAGAATTCCTCAACCGCCTGGACGACCTCATCGTCTTCCGCATGTTGGAGAAGACTGAATTGACTCGCATCGTCGATCTTGAGGTCAACAAAGTGGTCCTTCGCCTGAAGAAGAAAAACATCCACATCACGCTGGATGAAAGCGCGACAGAGTTCCTCATGAAAGAAGGCTACGATCCACAGTATGGCGCACGCCCTATGCGCCGCGCCGTCGAGAAACACATCGAAGACCCCCTTGCCGAGCATCTCCTCGGTGGCGACATTCGCGAAGGAGACAACGTCAAAGTCACCTTCGATGCCGAAGCTAAAAGGCTCAAATTCTCCGCTGAGAACGAGCCCAAAGTCGCCGAAGAAAGCATCGCTTAAACAAACACGAGGCGGGTCGCAAGACCCGCCTTTTTTGTGCCCTCATGGCCTCTTCAAAAATCTTCAAGAAGATGCAAAAACCCGTTGCATAAGGCCCTAGCCTTTGGCACTATCGCGGCCCGCCAAAAGCGGGAATGGCTCGGTAGCTCAGTCGGTAGAGCAGGGGATTGAAAATCCCCGTGTCGGCGGTTCGATTCCGTCCCGAGCCACCTCTTATCAATGTGATTTGAGGTTCTTCACACGCTGGAATGCCCTGAATACAAGGGCTCTGCGCTCACTCACTCCAAGCGGTGGTTTTTATGTGTCCTTTTCCGTTCTCGTGTTTTCTCTTGCTTTCTCGCGTCTTTTTGTGTAGCGGATTGTGTAGCTATGAAGACGAAACGCACTCCACGCTCTGCTCCGAATCAACTGATCACCCGCTATGGGAAGGCTCGGTTCTACCAAAAGCCACGCGCGCAAAGCAAGTGGGCTGATCCAAAGGTGCCTGAATTCATGCCGAACTGGCTGGTGAGATTCCATGTGGGCGGGCAAACCTGGGAAGAGTCTGCGGGTCCGATGTATCCTGTGCTGGATGGGTTAGCAGGGGTGAAGGTCTGGGCGGAGACGGTCATGAGAACAAAGCTGGAAGCGATGCGGATGGGCCGACTCGAGGAAATGGAGGCGGTGACGCGGCCGGCACGGGTGGTGACGCTAGCTGAGCTGGTGAGAGTGTATCTGCAAAACGTGCCGCCGAATAAGGGCGACTTCCGCAAGAATGCCTACCGGCTGAAGATGATCCTGGAAGAGAGTTCTGGCCTGGAGGCTGAGAGGATCCCGGTCAATGAGAGCTGGTTCAATCCGGATCAACTGCGCGCCTGGGTGCGTCTGCGCCAGGAGCACTGGCGCCGGGGATGGACGGTGCGTGGTGCGGCTCCGGCGGATGCCTGGGAGCAGCTGAGAGCAGATCTGAAGGCCGGACGGCTGCCAGGCATCGACAAGAGTGAGGTGATGGAGTGCAACACAACGATCTCTACCTATCTCCGCTGTGGTAAGGCGGTGTTTGCGAACAGCCGCGAGTATTTGTCAGGTCTGGTGCTGCCTGAGCTGCGTGAGTTTTTGTCTTTCAGCGTGGATGTGTCGGCTCCTGAGGGGCACCGTGACATTCCGGCGGAGGTGCTGGCGAAGCTGGATGGTCACTTGGCGTCTCTCAGGGAGACAAATCCGCGTGTGTGGGTGTTTTCCCAACTTGAGCAGTGGACGGGAGCACGCCCGATCACGATAAAGAGTCTGGCCAAGTCAGCGATGACTGTGGCTGCGGATGGATCTGCGGTGGTGTCTCTGCCGGTGACGAAAGGTGGCAAGCCGGTCATGTGGCCCCTGCCTGCTGAGGTAGTGTCTGTGATTCTTTCCGTGGCGACTGAGGAAAGCCTGATCGGCGCGGTGCACAAGACGGATGCAAACGAGATCCACCGCGAGCACAATGAATGGCTGACACAGCTGGGCTTAGAGGGCACTCAGAAGACGTATCTTTTCCGCCATGCGAGGCTGCAGCAACTCAGAGATCACGGGGGCGTGGAATTGGCTGCTGCAGGTGGCGGCCACACGACGACGGCGATGGTGCAACGGAAATACACGGAGGCGCAGAAGGCTATGCCGATGCTGGAACCCCGTGGGGCACGTGCTGCGGGTTGACAGGTTGTGAGTGGTTAGATTACGACTCGACTATGGAACAAGAAGTAAGCTGTCTCTCATGCAAACACGCTCCCGCAGGATTTGAGGATGGATACGCTGAATGCCGTCGCCACGCACCCATTCCCCGCCTGATCCCGCAAGAAGAACGTCTCGAACAAGGTTACCATATAGCTGTATGGCCTTTGGTTTCACAAAATGACTTCTGTGGTGAATGGGAGGCTGAGCATGTGCGGAGAATCCCAAAAAGCTCCGCGCCAGTAGTCGGCGCAACGGGGGCGTGATCGTCCCTGCATTCCGCTAACGGCTCTGCGAGCACTGCCGCTGCATTCCGGGCGCGATCACGTCCCCGACACGCCTCCCCTGCCCTTTGATTTGAGGCAACGCCATGGGCTGCAGTCTCTCCGCAAGCTGCGTTCGTGCACCCATGGCCGTGCCTGGAGTTTTCTCACAAGCTCCGCGCCTGTCCTGCCACAGTTTGCCCGCCAGTCTGTGCTAAAGACTCCGATGCTCTGCGACTTTTAGCACAGCCAGGCCAGCTAACTCTACCACCCACCGATGAGCCAGCTAGCAGCGCGCTCTCTGCTGGCCTGTCCTGCCTACTGCGCCCACGTGACCGCCTCCGTGGCTTGACGAGGCCCGCCTCGAGCTTGCTGCCAGCTGGTGATTTTTGACTCGACTGCGTCGGGCCTCTGAATAGTGTTCTTTAGAACATTATGAAGGCGATTTTATCCGGGGGCGTGATTGTTGAGACAGATTACTTTGAGTCGAGCGCGCGTGATGCGGGGCGCGCCTGGCTGGTGATGTGTGGGACGCAATGGCATGTGCTGCTGCCGAGGTGCTGTGATGGGGTGCCTAGGCTGTGTGTGGCGAGGCCTGTGACGGCGCGTGCTGAGGTGGACGGATGGCGCTGGAGGCTGGAGCTGGATGGGTGGCACCTCCCCTTCCCTGTGTCTCAGATCATTGGCAAGCGGCCACGACTGCCGGATGTGGGCACGCAGTGCCGCCGGTCTCTGACTCTCTATGCAACCCGTGTGAGGCGTGGATCTGGGCAGAGTTTCTTCGGCGCCTTCGATGAAGGCGTGAGTGTCTATGCGCAGTGTCCGCTGTTTCTGGTGCGGTAGGTGAGGCATGTGCTAGGACTTGACTAGGGGTTTGCTTTGTGCAGTCTAGAGGCATGAAATTCCCGCTGCTCATCGCCATCAGTGCGCTTGCTGGGGTGCTGTGGGCGGCGGTGCCATCCAAGCGCCGCAGTGTGGGGCCGTGTGAACCCTACGCGGAGGTTTGTCGGCATTGCTCAGACTGCTCCCAGTGCAAGCATTGCTCGAAGTCCGGCGGGAAATGCAGCGTGTGCTGGAAGAAGTGAATTATGAGCATACTTGCTTCGCGTGCCCCCAGTGAAGGTTTGCCCGAACCTTGGCAAATGACATCATTCTTTATTGGGCTTGGGATGGGCCTGCTGTTTTACCTAGTGGCCTCTATGAAGTATCCCAAAGACGATGTTGCTCACGCGGCTGGAGTCTTTGGAATGATGGCTTTCTTTCTGGCCGCGTTTGTCCAATTCGTGGGTATGCTGGCTATGATTTTTCTTGGCGAATTTTTGACCGAAGATCTAATCATGGGATTCGTCATTTTCGCTGAGGCTGTGATGACGTTCTTTTACGCCCGGAATTTCATCCGAGAGTGTAACGAATTCGAAGTGCAGCGGAAACTTTCACAGATGGTTTACCTTTTTGATCAAGGGCAGCAATCCGGCCCATTTACAAAAGAGCAGATTTGCGAACTGAGTCGTGATGGTGCCTTAAGTGAGAATGCTTGTGTATGCCGTGCCGGTGACACGGCGTGGACTATGCTAGCAGATGATAAAGAGGTGAAAAAGTGGCATGAGACTCCAAGCGGTAACAAGTTTCGGCGGTTGCCCTGATTCAAACAAAGTCTGCAAACACTGCTCAGTCTGCTGGACGAAGTGACCAGGGGCCTGGGATGATGTTGCCAGGGAAAGTCATTTGTTCTGTCTGAGGGGTGGCTTTTCTCAGGCGGTTTTGCGGGGCTTGGCCCCCGTGTTCACGGGCGCAGGGGCTTCGGGCTTTGCAGTAGCGGGCTGTTTATCGGCCTGGATGACTTCCCAGAACTCTCGAATGTCTATCGGGGTAATGAGTCTGCCGCCGTGTTCTTTTACATACTGCCGTAACGACTCGATGGCGTGTCTGACGAGCTGCGGAACCTCAATCCCGCAGGCCCGCGCCGTCTCATCCAACCATGCTTTGTCCTCTTTGGTGAGGCGCATGGTGTAAACGATGGATTCAGGGGCATTCCGCTTCGGCATTGTTTAGCTTCACCTTACAACAATTAAACACAACTTATTTCTTGCGTGTTATTTTATGTTGTGTTTTGTTGTGTTTGTTATGGCGAAATCAAACGACAAGAACGTGTCCACATTCTCGATCCAGGTGCCTGCGGATCAGGATGAGTTCCTGCAGCAGGCTGCGGAGTTGCTCTGCAACTCTAAGGTTGGTGTCATCAAGCTGGCGATTAACCGCCTGAAGAACTCCGATTTCCTCGCCGAGGCTCAACGCCTGGCTAGCACCGACTCAACGGAGGGCACGAGCCGTGAGGCTGTGTTGGCGGCGTGAGTGTGCATCTACTGACTCCTGAGCACCTGGGAAAGCGTGTGCTGGTCTCCATCCAACACGGGGTGCCAGAGGTGATTGAGACGAAGGCCGAGGAATTCTCTCCCTGCGGTGAGTTTGTGAGGCTGAATACGGACTCTCCTTTTCACCGGCATTTCCCGTGGAGTGCTGTGAAGGAGGTGAAGCTGCTGGCGGTGCTGGGCTGTGCGCTGCTGATGCTAGCGCAGTGCCAGCCAAATCTGGACGCCGGTAGCAATGACGATGCAGCCGGTGAGCACGACGTAGAGCGTGGTAAGCTGATTCAAACGGCGGCTCTGGGCCTCCGAGCTGGCGCTGGATGCCTCTATGGCTTTAGTGAGAGCTGCAAGCCGGTTGCTGAGCTGGAGAAGGATGTTCGGTGTGTTTGCCCCGCTGTTCCATTCAAAGAAGCTTTTGGCGGCAATCTTTGTGCGGCGATCAAGCTCTGGGGCGTCAAGGTCAAAGTCTTCTTTCATCCTGAAGACTCTGACTCTCTAGCCTCTTCTTTGCAACTCACAACGGAGGGCGCGAGTCGTGAGGCTGCGGTCCAGGCGTGAAGGCTGACAATTCTATGCCTCAGGCAGCTCGCGAGACGCCTGCTCAACAAGAAGCCACTCTTCGGCTATTTCTGCTGCATGCGCGGAGAGCTGCCCTGATCGAAGATCTAAAGCTGTTAGGCGTGCTTCCAGCCGACTTTGTTCCATCTCCCACATTTTTGCCCGTGCTGCCGCCTGCTGCTCCTGTGGCAGTCCAGCTAGAAACATCAACTCCAGGGCATCCTGCCGAGCCTGCACACGACACAGATGGGCATGAACTGCCGCCTCAAGCTGATCTAGGCGCTGCTGAATCTGATCATAAAGTGTCATGCGCTGAGGCTGGCACAGCTGTCGATGTGGCTCAACATGCAACGGAGGGAGGTGCGCTTTGAGTGCGAGTAAGCCAGCCGCATCGACGGTCTTTCCTTGGTTGCGTGCCAATCTGGGACCAAGAGCCTTGGGTGCCCTCACGACGGCAGATTCGAAAGCGCTCGAGGCGGCTGTCCAGATCGTGGAGCTCTGGACCTATGCTGATGAGTCTCCAGCGCGTGATTTGCCAAACGCCTTTGCTGCCTGTGTGCGCTGTATGCAGCCGAGCACTCAAGAGTTTGCCTTCCATGCCATTGCTCATGTCTGCGACTGGCACACGCGCCAGCAACTGTGGGATCTGGCTGGGCTGCCTCCGCTAGGATGCATCCAACGCTGCAAATTTGAGCCTGCTGAAGGCTGACCCTGTGCCTGACCACGGGGCCTTGATCCGTGGGACGTGTGACGCAGGCCGCTACCACGAATGCGACCGCCACGGCTCCGGTGTCCTGGAGCTAGCGGGACCGCCAGCAATGGCAAGTCCGCCCGGCGAATCAGGGCGGCATTCCATTTTTTTCCAATCTCATGATCATCCCTCAAGATCGACCAATGGCGGCAGCGTGTGCGGACTGTGGCAGGCCTGTGGAGCTGCCGCGGCTGTCGCCTGAGGTGCTGTATTTCGAGGTTTCTCTGAACGCTGGGAGCGAGCGCCCAAATCGCGCGGTGGTCATGCCTGACGAGAGCTATGCGGTGGCATGGCGTGGTGTGATCTACCGAATGACTCCCGAGGATTGGCGACAGTACCAGGAGATGATGGATGACGATGCACGGGACGCTGGGGCCGTCTGATTTTCGCGAACCTTTTCTTTTTTCGCGCCATGGATAAACCTATCCCAAAACCCAAACGCGGCCGGCCTACCAATGCCAGCAAGTGGCTGACACTGGATGAGGTGGCAGAGATCCTGAGGTGTGATGTGGATGTGTTGGCGCGACTTCTCCAGAAGGTCCCTGGGACGCTGCCAAATGCGATTTGTGAGGATGGTGGCTGGATGGTGCCTGAACGCGATCTGCGCGTGCTGCTGGGTGCGTCTCAAGGTCCCCTGCCCCAGATGGCCACGGTGGAGGATGTGGCCTCGGCTCTGCGCCGGTCGGTGAAGACTGTGTATGCTTGGCTGAAGGTGCAAACTCGCTGCCCTCGGACGGGCAAGATGGTGCCCATGCTGCCGCATCAACGCGTGGTGGGCTCGATCCTCATCAAAGCTGCTGATGTGATGGCTCTGCCCTCACGCTTGCCCGGCCCCCGCCCTTCTTTTTTTTCTGATCGGGAGGTGGTTCTATGAGTGAAGCACTAACAACCGAACTCGGGTTCTCTCTGGACATCGTGGAGAGAGAAGAAAAGGCAGGCCGCTGGCCTGATCTGACACGGCTGGAGCAAAGGCGTCCAGACATGCTAGCAGCAATCGTCTGGTTTCTGGCGCGTGGGGTTTCTGTGAAGTCGATTACGAAGGCGCTGAAAGTGTCGCCGTGCACCGTCAACAGGGTGCGCCATGATCCGAGGTGGCAAGAGGCTGTAGTATCAGAATCCAAGGGGGTAGTGCAGAAGCTGGACGAAATCTTGGCGCTGACCGTGGACGATGTGCTTGCCCAGGCGCGCGAGGGTAGGTTGCCGAGCATCTTCGACCTAAAGCTACTGTTCGATATCCGGCAGCTTTTGTCAGGTGGCTTCACACAGCGCGTGGAGGTCAAGGCCTCAGCGGATGAAGAGGAATTCATGCGCTTCATGATGCAAGCCAGGCTCGCTGATAAACAGGGCTCTGGAATGGTTTTTGAGGCGGAGTTTTTGCCGCAATCGGCGGCCCGCGACGTCACCCCGATTTCTGGCTCCGACCGCCCCACCTCCGCGCCTATCGAGGTCCAAGCAGGGGATTCTGAATCCCCCTCTTTAACTCCATAATTCGTTGATTATGAACGCTTTGCACTCACACCACGCACACGGCTACACATTATGTGCTGCTCAAATCTTCGAAACAGGGGGGGAGGGGGGCACTTCGGTTCGGAGTCCCTCAACCCCTACCTTGCATTCAGCGCCAGTAAAATTTTTGGCAATGCGGAATCCGATGGATTGCCCGCCCGCCTGTGGATTCCGGCCCGAAAAAAAAGAGGGGGGCGGCGGCGATGGCCGCGCCCATGACCCGGGAATGTCCCCTGCCCTGCGCGCCCTAACCCTGTCCATCGCAAAGCGATGACGAACCCAAAACACGAACACGAAAACATAACTATGAGCGATTACTCAATCTTGATCAGAGGCTCCGGGCCATGCGGCACGGGTGACGAATCCAGCGCCGATCTGCGCGTGCTGGATTTCATGAAAAAACTCCAGGAAAGTGGACACACTTTCAGCGCTGTATCGCTCCAGGTGGATGGCGTTATGCTCCCCATTCTGGGAGGTGTTTCCGAGCATCCCCTGATCGAGGCGACGCCGGTGGAGACGGTCACTCTGGGGCAGGTGCTGGAGGCTGTCTCGGCGGTGCATTCCGATCTGAAGAAGTTCGCGAGCTACGAAAAGCGCGAGGACAAAAAAAAGGAAGGGGGCGGCAAAAAAAAGGAGACGCCCCCCGCTCCGGTTAAACCCGAGATTGAGGAGCAGGCACCCGTGGTGGTCGATGCGGCGACAGCCCAGCCCGGGGAGACTGAGCCCGATGCACCTGCAGCGCCGGAAGTCCCAAGCCCGCCGCCGGAGGAACCCACCACGGAACCAGAGGCCTGACCCATCTCGCTAGAGCCGGGCGGCCTTTGCCGCCCGGTGAAGGCAGCAACCCAAACACGACTCTGTATGAAATTTTACGCAAAACTCAGAACCAAGGGGCAAAAAACCGGCTGGGCTATGAGCGGCAAAAACCGCGCCCAACGCCAACGCATCGCAGCGGGCTTTCAGTCCATGAGTTCGAAATTCACCCTTACCCAAGGCGCTTACTTCGGCTGACCCACCCCTTTGCCCGCCCCTCTCTGACTTCCGTGAGTTGGCCCACACTGAGGGCCTCCGAGAGGGGCGGGCATCTTCCCCACCCACCCAACAACACTTTCATGAAGCCCACTTTTGTCCTTTACCACGCCCACTGCCCCGATGGTTTTGCCGCCGCCTGGGCTGCATGGATGGCGCTTGGCGATGCCGCCACGTATCAGCCCGTCAGCTACGGCCAGCCTCTGCCCACCATCCCCGATGATGCTCGAGTGTTCATCGTCGATTTCAGCTATCCGCGGACTGAACTCGAGGCACTTGCCACCCGATGCGAGGTCACCGTGATCGACCATCACGCCACGGCACAAGAGGCCTTAAAAGGCCTTCCATTCGCCATCTTCAACATGCAAAAAAGTGGCGCGGTTCTCACGTGGGAACACTTCCACGCAGAGCCGGTGCCAGAGATGCTGCTATACGTTCAGGATCGCGATCTGTGGACGTGGGCACTGCCTTACTCGCGCGAGATCAATGCAGGTCTCTGGCGATCTCAGCCGCGTGAATTCGGTCTGTGGAAAAACACCGCCTACCTCTGGGACAGAGGGGTAACCACAAGAAAGGAGATATTGATTTCCATGGGTGAGACCCTGGCATTCTCAGACAGCCTCATGGTGGATTCGCTCTGCAAGTCACCACACTGGATACGGATCCTTTGCTACACCGTGCCAGCCGTGAATAGCCCGTTGTTCCAGAGTGAGGTTGGTCACCATCTGCTGGAGCTTCATCCAGAGGCGCCCTTCGCTGCGGTCTATATGACGCTGGATGATGGCAGGCTTGCCTACTCACTCCGCGCCCGTGCCGATGACTTTGATGTCTCGGTTGTCGCCAAAGAGTTTGGCGGAGGCGGACACAAAGCCGCCGCCGGATTCAAATCACCCGCTCGTTTTGCCCTCGTCGAAAAAAAGGAGGGCCGGACCGATGGGTAAAGATACCAAAATCGAATGGTGTGACAGCACCGTCAACGGCACCTCGGGCTGTGATGGCTGCGAGCTGTGGAATGCTCAGGCGCGGACGTGTTATGCGGGGCAGCTGCAAACGAACCGTCTCTCCAAATCGCTGCCCAGGCTCTACAGCAGCGACTTTTCGCAGGTGCAAATGATCCCCGGGCGCTATGCCCAGGCAGCCTCATGGTCCGATCTGCGCGGCACTGAGAGGCCAGAGAAACCCTGGCTCAATGGGAAGCCTCGCACCATCTTTGTCGGCGATCTGGGGGACACGTTCAGCCGCGCTGTCACTGACGAGTTTTTAACACGCGAGTTGTTAGGCGCGATCACGAGCAAGCAAGGCAAGCGTCACTTTTGGATGCTGCTCACCAAGCGGCCCAAGCGGCTGGCAGAGCTCGCGAAAAAATGGGGCGGACTGCCGGACAACGTGATGGCGATGACCACGGTGACGGATCAGCAGAGCGCTGACAAGCGCGTGGCTGAACTGCTGCAGGTGCCTTGCCACTGGCGTGGGCTCAGCTGTGAGCCGCTGCTTGGGCCTGTTGAATTGAGAACAGTGAATGATGCACGGGGCAATCATGCGCTGAGTCTCAAAAACCCATCCGCCAACAAAATCCACTGGGTCATCTGCGGCGGCGAGAGCGGCAAGGACGCAAGGCCGATGCATCCCGACTGGGCGCGTTCACTGCGGGATCAATGCAAGACGGCAAAGGTGCCGTTCTTGTTTAAGCAGTGGGGTGAGTGGAGTGAAGTCGATCCAGAGGCACGGACTGAAGACGGCCAACACGTTTCGATCATCGCAGACAGTCAAAAAGGGAAATCTTTGTTCCGTCCATTGACTGACTGCCTTGTGTCCGCAGACGGCAGAACCTGGAGCAGAGAGTCATTGCCGTCAGACCTTTCAGGCAGGCTTATGCGAAGGGCGCACAAAGCCATCTCAGGCCGCCTGCTCGATGGGATCGAGCACAACGGGTATCCACTCACAGAAGGGAGGGACGCGTGATGGCTAAGGCATCGCAAAAAGTCATCGTCAAGATCGGGCACATCGATGTGCTGCTGCCGGATGATACCGGAGTGACCCAGATCATGAAGACGCTGTCACGCGCCATCGTCGTGTGGGATCTGAGTTCGACCGTCCAAATCAGGGATGAGGAGCTGCAGTTGTCCATGCGTTATGTCCCGGACAAAACCAAGTTCGAGACGCAAGACAAACAACCGGTGCCAGATCCGAGGCCAAAGAAAAAGGGACGCGTCCTGGAACTCAAACCGCCAAGTTTCTTGGCGCTGATGGGAGGTAACGAATGAGCGTGTCCCACGTCGTAAATCTGTCGGGTGGTGTCTGCTCGTTTTGGTGCGCTCAAAGAGTCATCCAGCGATACGGGAGAAAAGGCGTCGTGCTGCTCTTCGCTGACGTCATGATGGAAGACGAAGACCTGTATCGATTCAATGAACAGGCTGCACAACATCTCGGCGTCCCAATCACGCGCATCTCGAAAGAGATGACACCCTGGGAACTCTTCGCGAGCGAAGGCATGATCGGAAACAGCCGCGCGCCGATCTGTTCGGTGAAACTGAAACGCGAACCTCTCGACATGTGGCACAGAGCCAACACGCTCGAGCTGACCACCACATTGCATGTCGGCATCGACTGGACGGAAGAGCATCGGCTGCATGATCTGCGGCGCCGCAAACCGACTTGGAAGATTGAGGCGGAGATGTGCGAGCCGCCGCTGTGGGACAAGTGCAAAATGCTGACAGAGCTCAGAGCGCTCGGGATTGAGCCGCCTCGTCTCTATACATTTGGCTTCCCTCACAACAACTGTGGAGGATTCTGCGTAAAGGCAGGCCAAGCCCAGTTTGCTCTGTTGCTCAGGACAATGCCGGACCGGTATGCGTGGCACGAACAGCAAGAGGCTAACCTGCGCGATCAAGTCGGTGACTTCTCTGTCATGACCGACCGCCGAGGCGACGGCAAAAAGAAGCCTCTAACAATGCAAGCTTTGCGCGAGCGGATTGAAGCAGGCGAATCTTTTGATCGCGATGACTGGGGTGGATGCGGGTGCGCACTCGACTCAGAGCCTACGGAGAGGAGGGAGGCATGAGCACCTTTGCTGATCAAGCCCGGGACAAGGCGAATGAGATCCGGCAGCGGATGATCAAAGCCAAGGCCTTCATTTCGGAGTGCAAAGCACGCGTGCACGATCCGGCGGCCATTGATGCGCTAACGGCCCTGCAGGCAGATCTGCTGACGATCGGCACGGACTGTGAGCTGCTCCGAGTGGCGCTCTCCACCGCGACCACGGTGGGGGAGTTCCGGGGACGTGCCACCTCTCCCCACCTCTACGCAGACGCGGGCATGGCTGCCGCGAATGACGACACCCTTTTCCCCGACCGCTGACTCTGACCATGAACTCTGTTTCTCTTTCCCCTGACCCCTCTCCGCCACTTCTGGCTGAGACTGCCGCCTCACCCACTCAGCACCGCGATGTGCCGGCTGTGACGAGTGATGAGGCGGCAGCGTCTCCAGCCATCACGCGCAAGATGCCGACGAATGGCAAGCACGTGGTCCTCATCGGGCATCTCCGAGATGGCCAGATCTGGCCGATCATGACACTGGAACAGCGTCACGACGTGATGGTGGTGAAAAGCGGCAAGGCCAAGGCTGCGGATGCCATGGCGGTGATTCCTGCCACGGAGGCCGCGCTGCTGCAGGCCATCCGCGAGAACGACGAAGAGCGACGCCGCCTCGCCCAACTGATCCGGGAGCAGGTGCTGCTGGTCAGTGGACAGGCACCCCAACCCACCCCCGGACAAGACGACCTCTGATCATGATTGTTGACCCTGATTTCGTCACTCACTGGAAAACGAAAGCCCTGGCCAATGCCATCGGTGGCATGGGGCCCGCGCTGCAGGCCATGCTGCTGCTCTGGGGCCACTGTCAGGCACGGAAGGCCTGGCAGTTTCAGCTCACCCCGCTCAGGCTGGCAGGCATCTGCGGCTTTGAGGGGCGCGCCCAGGTGCTGTGGGATGCCATGATGGAGCTGCCACTCATTCAGCCAGTGCCAGGCGAGTTAGGATGGTATGAGGTGCATCAATGGGCGGAGAAAAACGGGCAGTTGATCCGCAACTGGGCGAACAATTACGGCGGTCAATGGAGCCCAAAAGGCGGACCCCCCAAGGGCGAACCCAAGGGCGAACCCAAAGGCGAACCCAAGGGCGAACCCAAGGGCGAACCCAAGGGCGAACCCAAGGGCGAACCCAAGGGCGAACCGATAGGATATGATAGGAAAGGAGAGGATAGAATCAGAACCCCCAAAACCCCCAAGGGGGCACTGGATTTAGAATTTCCTGCTCAGTGGAGCCAAGCTCGGCAGGAGACCATGCAGCGCTGGATTGCCTACAAGGCCGAATGTCGCAAACGTTACAAGCCCTCAAGCTGGTCACTGCTCTGCACTCGCCTCTCCGTGTTGGCGGACAATGAGCTGGACGCCTGTGTCAATGAGTCAATCAGCCAGGGCTGGCAGGGCTTGTTTCCAGAGAGGTTCGCTGGATCGACCACCAGCCCAGTTTTCCCGCAAAAAAAAGAAAGGGGCGGCGGCGGGTTCTTTGAGCCGGAGTTGACGCCTCGAGCTGAGATCGAGCATCCGGCCCCAAAGGGCTATGAGGCGGCGTGGGCTGAGATGTTTGACATCCCGTGTCCGCCCTGGGCTGGCATGATGCCGGAGCACCAGCAGCGCATTCGCCAGAAATTGGATCTGAAAAAAGAAGGAGGCCCCGACCATGCGTGAGCCTGAAACAGAAGAACTGCTAGGCCGTGCTAATCGTGCGCTGCCCTTCTCTGATGAGGCGGAAAAAGGCCTCCTCTCATGTCTGCTACAGAACCCGACAGAGCTGGTCTATCAGGCACAAATGCAGCTGCCGGTGGAGGCGATGCACCACCCCGGGAATGCAGCGTTTTACAGCGTGCTCCTGGAGATGACCGCCAAGGGGATTCCTCTGGATATTGTGACGGTGACGAACCAAATGCGTGATAAAAACACGCTGCATCTCGCAGGCGGTGAGGCTGGTGTTTCTGCGGTATTTACGTTCGTTGTGCTGCCATCCCACTTCGCCCACTACTGCGGGATCGTGCGGGACAAGTGGGTGCAGCGGCAGATCATCGCGGCGGCAGCCGAGTCTATCGAGGATGCTCAACAGTATGGGCAGAGTGATGCGGATGCCGGCGTGGACTCACTGGCTGCACGGTGTGAGGGTCGCTTCTGGCGCGTGCTGGAGCAGGCCCAAAAAAAGAAAGGGGGCGCGGAGAGTCGCACCATCACCTCTGGCGAGATGACGGCGGAGTGGACAGAGAACTTCGAGCGCATCGTGGCCAATCGCGGGAAGACGATCGGCATCCAGACAGGCTGGCATGACGTGGACCGCACCTTTCACGGACTGGCTCCTGATGCGGATGGTGACTTCCTGCTGATCGGGGGTTTCCCTGGCAGTGGTAAGACGGGTTGCTTTGTGACGCTGCTGGAGTCCATCGCGATCGATCAGGGCTGGCCTACCCTGGCGTATCCCCTGGAGATGGGCCGCGTGGGGGTGTGCCACCGCCTCTACCTGGGACGTGCAGGTGTGAATGTCAGCGTGTCCCGCTCAGGGTTCATTTCGAAGGATGATTTCGGACCCATCGTCCGCGCATCAAAGGAGATCAGTCCGGCCAATGTGCACTGGGGACATCAGTCCTCACTCTCAGCTGCGGATCTGCGCGCGGAGGTGACGATGATGCACCGGCAGCACGGCATCAAATGCGTGATGATCGATCACTTTGGCCAGTTGCGGCCAAGCTCACGGCTGGGGAAGAATGACAAGATCGCCGGTCAGATCGAGATCATGGAAACCATCCACGATCTGCGGCGGAATCTGGGCATCTTGTTCATCCTCTTTGTGCAGCTGGACAAGGCCGCGCGTGAGAAGCAGGCGAAGAATCGGCCCCCTGGCAATGGCGATGTGCGCGGGGCCAGTGAGATGATCGAGTATCCCACTCACATCGGGTTCATTCACCGGCCAGACGAGGTGGTGAAGTGGAACCAACTGGATGAGAAGAAGCAGGAGACCTGGATGGGCATGACGCATGGGTTCCGCATCGACTGCCCGGAGGTCTGGTGTGATGGCCGTGGTCTGCCAGATGCGATCAGCGTGGCGAAGATCGACTACGAGGAACACGCCCGATTCGTGATCACCAAGAACCGCTGGGGACCGACCACGGACGAGATCTGTCTGCGGTATCGGAAGGAGCTCCAGAGGTTCCAGAGCCGTGCCACGAAGATCTACAGCAACAATCCAAAGTATCGGCAGGTGAAGCTGCCGGGGTTTTGAGTCTAACCAACAACACAGAAATTTATGGAAGCAAACACGACAATCAAGCCCGGGCCGGTGGCGGCGTGGACCGAGCGGCCGCCTGAGGCGCTGGGGAACTATTGGCACTGGGACGGGGATGAAGATCACCGGGCTGTGGTGGTGGATGTCGGCATCATTTTTGATGGAGTGGCCTATGCCAGCACCTTGCTATGCGAGGGGCTGACACCTGTCGCAGACATGCAGGGCTGGTGGCAGCCAGTGGAGCAACCAGTGCTCCCCACGGGAAGGAGGTTCGCATGACACGTCGGATAAAAGAACTGAGACTGCCGGTGGGGATCGATGCCCAGGGTAAGGTGGAGACCATCGCCATCGGCTACGTGCTGGAGACCGACTATGGGCAGGGCAATGTGGCGCGAGATTTTGAGCTGTGCATCAGCGTGCTGAATCCCGTGCTCTTTAGCCAGGTCAAACCCCTGGCGGGGAAATCGGCCTACGTCACGCTCGAGGGCGTGACCTTTGCAAAGCGCTACAAGGCACCGACTCAAATCTCCCCGCCCGACGCGGCGGTGGGTGGTCTGGCCAGTGACCCGGATGCGCATGTGGATTCGGACGGGAAGGATTTGGAATAACCAACATTATGGACACACACAGTGATCAAATTCAATGCAACCGCTGCCGGTGGCGGGGGACGTGGGAAACTTGTCTTGAGGTTCCGAGTCGTGAGGGCGGGCGGGATAGAACTTGCCCGAAATGTGGGTGCAAGACGTTCACTGCGTTGCCTCATGTGGAGTATGCCGTGGGCTATCCTGCGGATCTGATGGAACTGCCTGCGCTCTCGATCCGGCAGCCCTGGGCCTGGCTGGTGGCGGACGGGCTCAAGACTTTCGAAAACCGTGATTGGTCGCCGAAGAATCCCGGGCGGAAGTTTCGGGGTCGGTTCCTGATTCACGCGTCTGCGGGCTGCACTCAGATCGAGTTCCTTCAGTCATGCGTGGCCGCTCGGCTGGCGCATCGGCAGCGCACGGGCGGCGAGGTTCAGATTCCGCCTCTGCGGGTGCTGCCTCGGGGGTGCCTTGTAGGTGTGGCCACGATCACGGATTGGTGCGATGAACCCAGCTATGATGACCCCTGGTCCTTTGGCAGTGGCTTTGTGATTCGCGAGGCGCAGATGTTCGCCCCGATTGATTGCAAGGGTGCCCTGGGATTCTTTCAGCCACACTTTACGCTGCCTGAGGAGGTGAAGGCGTGACGCCCACTCGCCCAATTTCGCGATGGTATGGAGGCAAGTGGCGGTTGGCTCCGGCCATCGTGGCCGCGATGCCGATGCATCATGTCTATGTCGAACCGTTTGCCGGGCTCGCGTCAGTGTTCCTGCAAAAGCAGCGGGTGACATGCGAGGTGCTGAACGATCTGAGTGACGATGTGGTGAACGTCTTCACCATGCTACGGGATCGCGGTGAGGAACTGACACGAGCACTGGCGCTGACACCGTATGCGCGGACGGAATACATCGCGGCGTATGAGCCGTGTGAGGATCCGCTGGAACGCGCGCGGCGGTTCTTGTTTCGCAGCACGGCCGGCATTGGCACGAACAGCGCGGTCAGGCGCACGGGGTTTCGGACATCTCTCTGTGATGTAAGACACAACACGGCCACGAGCTGGGCGAATCTGCCGCCTCATTACGCGGCGATCATTGAGCGGTTGCGGGGTGTGATCATTGAGCACCGACCTGCCATGCAGGTGATGGCGCAGTATGACGCCGCGCACACGCTGCACTACTGTGACCCGCCTTATCTGGCTGACACGCGGAAGGATCGATCTCAAGGATACGCGCATGAACTCCAGACGCCGGAGGCCCATGTGGAGCTGCTGTTATTTCTCCGGGGCCTGAAGGGTCGCGTGATCGTCAGTGGCTACCGCAGTGAACTCTATGACGAGCAGCTGGCTGACTGGTATGCCTGCCCTCTGTCACGTGGCCGCGACCAAACGAACAAAGCCACGGCGGAAAAACTGTGGATGAACTTCGAGCCTCGGGGGGATCTGTTATGACCGCAGAGAAGGCAACACCGAACGAGATCGCGCAGGACATGCTGTGCATGATCGCGACGGGGCAAAGTCTGGGCCCGCACAGTCACCTGATCGTGACATGGCAGGGTCAGCCGATGGCCTGGTTCAGCTCACGGGCTGAGACGGCCGCGGCATTCCTGGAACATTTTCCAGGCTGCCAAGAAACCATCAAACCAAGGAGGAAGAAGGGATGAAGACTGAAGAAAAATCGCCCATTGAAACCGTTAACGAATTTTACCGACTGCTCACTGAGCATGAGGTGCCGGAAGGTTGGACGCTGCCCAATCTGCCGCCCAAGATGACGGGAGAGCAAGCCTTTGCCCTGATCTACTACCTGCAAGAAGGGCCACGCTTGCTCCCGGATCACATCGAGAGATGCGAGGAATGTGGGGAACTGGCGGATAGTTGGAGCCAGAATATTGAATACATCGAGTCCATCGGGAAAAGGCTCTGTGAGGGCTGCTACCAGTCAAAGCATGGGTTCGCATGTTGCGCCTGCGAGAATCATGATTGCCACACAGCGCCAGGGCGTTTGGCTGTGGTCGCTCAAGAAGTCCAGGGCTTGCTGCCGGGGCTGTATCAGATCACTGAATGGCCATTCTGGGCAGATGGTATGATCAGCGGCTACCTCTACGAAGACACCTTCAAGCATGTGGGCGAGGTGCCCGAGAAGGCTGACACTGGGGATTATGCAATAGGCTTTCTCTGTGTCGAATGTGAGACGGCAATCAATACCCCGATGGAGGCGGATGGGGACGAACTCCGTCCGTGCGTGGAGTGCGGAGAGACGATTGGGCAAGGTGCCGGCCAGCACACATGCGACTGCTGCGGTGAGCTGTGCTGCACAGCCTGCTCTCACGATGCGGACTCAGTCGAGCATCCAGATTGGCAAGTTCTGTGCGATGACTGCCAAGAAATTCACGGCTGCTGCTGCTGCGAGGAAAATCAAACCTGTGAGGAGGCGGGGGAATGAGTGCGAAGGAATTGAGCAAGCGACTGGAGCGCGTGGCGGAGGAATGGCCGGCCGGGTGCCTGGTGTGGCATCGCGCAAGCGGAAAGCGAGGCGTGGTGGTGGAGTATGCGATCGATGGCATCGGCGCGGTCATGATCGTGGTCGATTATGGAAACGGACCCTGGGATAAGGAACTGCCGATTGTGCTCTCAGCGACCCGCATCAGTGACGGCGCTGATGGTGATGAATGGAAGGAGGGCGCGGGGGTATGATCCGAGAGCCTGAGCTGACGCTGGAAGATCGGGTGCGTGCTGGGGTGCGTGGGGTGAAGGATGCGCTGAGGGTGCACCTGGAAGGCATCTTGCAGACACAGGCGGTGCATCCGGTGCATCCGCGTGTGGAGGTGCTGTGGGATGTGCCCTATACCATCACGAGCGTGACGATGCGCCTGGGCGGGATCCTGGAAGAGGTGTCGCCTGAGATGGTGGCGAAGCGTGTGGCATCGCGCCAACGACTGATCGAGCAGGAAACAAAGGATCCGCTGCGGTATGCCTGTGAGCCGGAGATCTGGCGACTGATCGACATCGAGATGTGCAAGAAGCGCCTGGCCAATCCGGGGCTGGTGCTGGAGCTGCTGGTGACGGGGGGCATCCGCGCGGGCAAGACGGAAGGCGCGACCCGACGGATCAATGCCAATTTCTTTTATACGCCAAAGGGCTGGTGCGTGGGCCTGCATGAAACGGACATCACGAGCCGATCGATTCAGCAGACGCGCGTGCATCGCTTTCTGCCGCCAGAAATGGACACCGGCAGCGGCAAGCACAAGCGGGACAAGCGAACGAAATTTAGCTACTCAGAAGGCACGGGTTTCACGGGCAGTGAGTTCAACATTTACTGGACCTGCTTTGATGAAGCGAACCGCGAGATGGAGTGCGGTGGGCGCTATGACTTCCGCTTTTACAAGCAGGACATGAGCACCTTCCAAGGCATGGAGCTGACGTGTGCCACGAGTGATGAGCTGGTGCCGCTGACGATTGTGAAGGTGATCCGGGAACGTCTCTCGACACGAGCGATGGATACGGGCAAGCCGGAGTTTCTGGCGCGGATCCGCAAGGCGCTGGAGATGCTGGAGCGCGGGGAACCGCTGCCCACGGCGCTGCTGGGGGCGATCTACCACGGGGTGCACATCTTGACCTTCACGCCCAAAGAGGGCTGGAACGCGACGGTGAATTCCTTTCTGAACGGGGCGGTGAAGTATGGGTGGATCCAGGCTCCCTTGCTGGCCAATGTGCCAGGGGTGAAGGATCGGCGCGTGCCACGCTTTGCCCAGCCGATGGAGCGCGCGCGGCTGGTGGCGTATCTGCACACGAGCGACAATGTGATGCGGCCGAGTTATGACGCGGTGGCAGCCCAGCTCGAGGGGAAATCAGAACAGGAGATCCGCATCACGGCGTATGGGGATGTTGACAAAGATTGGCAGAGTGAGTTCACGGACTACGACGAAGCGATTCATGTCAAAGACTGGAAGGACATGCCGCGAGAGGGCACGATCTATGTGGCCTGTGATGGCGCGGGGGCAAAGCCCTACACCTTTGCCTGGTATCTGGTGGATAGCCTGAACCGAGTGTGGCAGCTGCAGGAATGGCCGTGTGTGCACTGGCCGATCGAGGGTATCGGAAACCCAGGGCCGTGGGCGATCCCGAGCGAGAGCGATAACCGCAACGGCGATGTGGGACCGGCGGGTAAACTGCGGCTGAAGAAATTCAACCGAGCACGATGGAACCGCATCGTGTGGCAGGGATGTGAACGCATCATCCGCAAGATGGCGGAGACGGGCGAGCCGTGGAAGGGCCGCTTCAAGGCGGGGCCGATGTCATGGGAGAACCGGCCCGAGTGGGAGCTGGAAGGACCCTTCACGGAAGTGGAGGTGGCATGGATCGACTCGCGATTCAGCACGAGCAAAACAGAGAACTCGGAAGGGTCCGTGGTGACCATCCTGGAAGACTTCCTGGCTCAGGACAACGCGGCGCCATGGTCGGGGGCTGGCGGTGATTCGCTGAGAGAGGGGAACGATCTGATCTCCCGCGCGCTGGCGGATGAGATCGAGGGCTTGCCAGGTCTGATCATCAATCGCGAATGCGAGAACACGCGGTTCACGCTGGCCACCTACACACTGCCCGAATTCCGCGAGACGACAAAGGCCTGGGATGAGGCCTGCAAGGAGTTCCGGGACCTGCTGGTGTTTCTGCTCTCCAAGGATCACGAGGACACTAGCGGCGTGGAAATGATCAGCCAGGGGACAAGGCAACGATGAAACCAATCCGAGAACCACAGCAAGGAATGAAAGCTACGCCACCGCTACCCAACCAACTGAAGAAACTCGGCGGGCCGAACCGGCCGCTGCACATCGCTACGGCTGAGGTGCGGGCCTTGGTGGAGTTCTGGGGCTTCACGCGCAATGGCGAGGAGTTCGTGAAGAAGCTGGTGCGCTGCAAGGTGCTGGTGCCGATGAAGCTGAAGCATCAGAGGGGGAACCGCTTTGAGACGGTGGCAGTGCTGAAACTCTATGAGACGGAACGGGCTTGACAGTGAGGCCGGGGACCGCAGACTTGGGGCGTCGCTTCAGGCGCGGTCCTTTTGGGAGAGGGAACCACGATCATGAAAGACGACAACAAAGCAATCACCACGCTGGAACCGCGTGAGAAGCCGACTGCCCAGCAGCTCATTAACGAGCTGAAAGAAAGCATCCTAGCGGCTTCGGCCATGGGTGTGTTTGATCGCCTGCTACGCTGTTACAACACGCGGCGCTGCCTTTGGGCAGGGCAGCAACCGGACGGCCGTTTGGGTGAGGACGATACGGATCTGCCGGTGTTTCGCTGGAAGGGTGCGCCGGATGTGCGGGTGCCTCTGGCGGATAAAATCGTGCGCTGGCTGACCATGATCCGCATGAGTGTCTTCAATCGCGGTGACATGCGAATCGGTCCACGGCGCGTGGACAAGGAGCAAAGCGCGACGGAGATGGCAGGTGTCTGGCAGGATACGATGGACTATTTCCACTGCGTTCAAGAGTGGAACTTTGCCAAAGGGTTCGAGCTCTTCTCAACCTGCGTTGAGGAGTTTGGTTACTCGCTGATCTTGGCAGACTGGCAGCGAAAACAACGCACGGAAAAGCTGTATGTGACGGTTCAGCAGCTGACTGATGTGCTGCTCCAGGCGGCACAAGATGAGTTGTTCGAGCAGGCGTTATCGGAGTTACCAGAGGGCACGGAGCTGGATCCTGAAAGTGTGCTGACTCCTGAGGTGTCTGAGGCACTGGTGCAGAAGGTGAGTCAGGATCTGCAAATGATGCTGGCGATGGCGGGCAATCCGACCTCGGCACAAGTGGAGCGTGTGATGCGGATCGACGAACGCATGACAGAGATGGAGGCAGAGAAAGTGCTGAAGGCCCTGCGCAAGAGTCCGGGGGAACCGGCGGAGTATCATGCGCCCAAGGATGACGGCGGTGTGCCCATCGTGGAGGGGTTTGTGCCTTTTGTGAACTGCCTGCACTCGCACGATCTGACGGTGCAATATCCAGGGCAGGCGGAGTTCTTTGCCATTCCGAAGTTCTGGAGCGAGAACAAAGTGCGCGAGCGGGCTCGGGTGGAAAAGTGGCACAAGGCAGGCACGGAGACTCTGATCAAGAATCACAAGAACAAGTTCTGGAATGAGCTGACGCAGGGACTGAGTGTGCCGGGCTGGGGCATGATGGGCACGGGCATCGGCTGTGAGCCAGACATGCAAGCCATGGAGAAGGTGCCACGCTGGCTGGTGGTCTATGTCTGGCGGCGCGTCACGAATAAACAAGGCCTGCCAATGGTGTGCCGCGCCGTGGTGAGCCCCCACATGCCGGATCAACTGCTGCTGTGGGAGACAACGGATCTGGAGGAACTGCCCATCATGTGTGATTCGGCTGAGCCTGTTACCATCGCAATGCTGGCGCGGGGTGTGTGTGACATCGTGGTGGACAAACAGAACCACGTCAAAGACACGCTCGACAGTGAAGGAGCGCGCGGGCAACTGGGGAGCAACCCTCCCCTGCTCCGGACGGGAGCGGCGAACGTGGGTATCAAGCCTGGCATTGAGCTCTATGCCAAACGCAGCGGACAGAGTTATGACGGATCCAAGTTCATGGACGTGCCTGTCGTGGACATGGGCGCGCTGAAGGTCATGGAGAAAGTGGAGCAGCTCGTTGAGCAATACTACTTCCGCAGCAGCGACACGTCCGGGGAGGATCAGCAGCTTTTCCGAGAGAGTGTGCTGTTCGCCAGCAAGCGTGCGCTGGTGCAGACCAACCGCATCGTGTGGCGGCAGGTGCAAGAGCACATCGACAACCTGCAGGTGGGTCGGATCAATGGACGCGAGGTGAATCTGGAGGCGCGCCGAGATCAGCTGGCAGGTGAAGCAGACATCACGATCGGGGTGCATCTGCAAGGCTATGACAAAGACGCGGCCTCAAACTTCACGAAGGTCATGGGTCAGATCATGCAGAACGACCGCGGTGGAAACATCGACTGGAATGAGGCCACCAACATCGCTGCCCAACTGTGGGCACCGACGTATGCGCGTCGTCTGATCCTGACGAGCCAAGCGGCGAGTGGGAAGGTCATCGATGATCAGGAAATGAGAATCGCCAAGATGGCCGCGGGTGTGCCGGTGCGGTATGAAGACAGAGTCAGCAATCCAGGACTGAGACGCCAAGTGCTGCAGCAGTGGGCGCAGATGCCGGGCAATGTGGAGCGGGCGCAGACAGATGCCCTATTCGCGGAGATGCTGACGAAGGAACAGGAGATGCTGGATTTCCAAGAGCAGCAGCAAACGGTGAACCCGGTGATCGGCAGGACTGGGGTGAAACCAAATCAACCGGTGGAATAAATCAAACCCGCCAGAGGCCCCTTCAATCATGAAACTGTTTCGAATGTTCTTCCGCCGTCGCCATCGAGTGACGCAACTGCCAGAGCTGTGTGGCAAGAGGCTCGCCCTGTCTGAAGTGAAAGCGGCGCTGCATGGCGCCAAAGAGGATCTGCGCGTGAGAGCGGTGCTGCAGGTGCTGGCGATGCGCCGCCAGGCCTGTGATGAGGCGGCGGCCACGGATGCTTGGAAGGGTCAGGATAGCCGCTACCAGCAGGGCGGCCGGCAGTCATTGGATGATGCCTTCCATGATCTGGCGCAGATGCTGGAGCACGGGAAATCCGATGGTGAGATGCAGACGTTTTTCGCGGAGACCTGAGGTTGTTGGCGGGTGCTTTGTGGGATGGCCCCGGCGTGTGTGACGACACGCCGGGGCTTTTCATTGCCACGCTTCTTGTTAGGGGTTTTTCCCGGTATTCTGGGGACGGTCAAATTTACATCCGTGCTGCGGATGGGGATGATGGGCGCACTTGCCCCCGGGCATGACACGCTATGACTACCCAGGCTGCCCCATCTCTTGCCGCTCCGGCCAGCGGCTCTACGTCTCCAGGGAACGCTGTCGCGGCTGCTGCCGCTGCTGCTGCATCCAGCCCTGGTGCCGCGAATACCGCCCCCGCGATGCAGCTCACCCCCGGACTCGAACAGCTTGATCAGGACGCTATCATGGCGGCCTTCATGGGTTCCCCGGTGGCGGCTCCAGACGCGACGCAGAAAGAGGACACGAACGAAGAAGCCAAAACCGAGGAGGAAACGACCGAAGAAACAGACGAGTCCACTGAGGAGACCGAAACGGAATCTGAAGAGGAAACGACCGAAGAAACGGAAGAGTCCACTGAGGAGCCTGAAAGTAAATCCGATCTGGACAAAGGACTGGAGAACGCGCTGAAAGACAAGCCAGGCTTGCACAAGCGTGTGAAGCAGCTCTTTGGTCAGAATAAGGCGCTGAAGTCTGAAGTGACGACGCTCAAAGCCCAGCTGCAAAGCAGTGGTGAAACGCCGCCTGTGGTGCTGCAAGCCAGTGGATCTGATCCGCTGGCCAGTGTGACCGCTGAGGCGCAACTGGTCGATGCGGAAGAATCAGCCCAGTGGTGGCTGGACTGGTGCGAGGCGAACCGACAAGGCGGGACTCTCAATGAGGGCACCGACAAGGAAGTGACGCTGGACTCCAAACAAGTCACCGATCAGCTGCAAGCAGCACGCAGACTCCTGAAGGCAGTCCCGGCCCGCCGTGACTATCTGAAGAAGTATGCGGAAACAGCGAAGGCTGTGGGTGCTGTGGTCAAGGAACTCACCGACCCCAAAGCAGACAGCCGTGAGGCGAAGCTGCTGAGGAAGGCCCCGGAACTGATGCGTGAGCCTGAGTATCTCCAGGTTCTCGCAGACGCGAAGGCGGGACGTGAGCAGCGTGAGAAGCAGGCAAAGGGCATCACATTCGTGGAGGTGAATCCGAAGAAGGTCACCAAACCAGTCGAGGGCAACAAGCCCGACGCTGAAGGCAGCAAGGCTAAGGTCACCCAGCCAGTCGTGAAGACTGAAGCGATGACAACCGCGACTCTCTCTGATCTGCGAGAGCGGGCCGCGAAAGGCGATCCAGCTGCCAAGGAGCAGCTCATGGCCGCCTTCCTTTCCTGAGCAGTAACACCCTTTTAATCCTTTCATTTTATGATCATTCACAGAGGCAATCAGCTCACCGTCAAGCCAGACGTCTATGACGTGCTGCTGGGCGAGTTCGACGCGGCGGAAGCACCGCTTTACAATCGCTTCAAGAAACTGGGCGATAGCCCAGATGCGGCGCTGTTTCACTGGCCCTTTGATGTGGCGGATAACCCAAGCAATGCGGGCGCGCCAGAAGGTCGCCGCTACGACCAGGGCAATACCGTGATCAACGGTGCACGGGCGATGATGTATGGCCGCATGCACTACCACAAAGAGGAATATGGCGTGGGCGAAGTGTCCGAGGGCAATGCCGTCTATGGCACAGGTGGGGCAGCTGAGTATGCCTACCAGACCAAGGCCGCTCTGCGCAAGACGATCAAGTCTGCTGAATACACCCTGGTGGGTGGGCAGGAATCGCAGGCAGGTAGCAAGACGGTGAACTACATCACTCGCGGCCTGGAGCGCCTGATCGTGGACACGGCAGGCATTGCGGTCCAGACCGACACGGCCACGGTGATCCCGGCGGCGTTCCGTCCGGCGGCAGCGCAGGTGAAGACTCTCACGGTGACCAGTGGTGACTACCCTCTGACAGAGGCGAACATCACCGATCCCTTTGAGGCGATCTACAACGCCCTCAAATCCAAGATCAACCTTGATGTGTTCTGCACCACGAAGTTCAAGGGCAAGGTTTCCGCCTTTGGCAAGCTGACACCCACGGTCACAGACATGACGGTGGTCAGCCGCTTCAACCAGAACGCGACAGACATGAAGGTGGTGGCGGTGATCGAGACCTATGTCGGAGATTGCGGCATTGCCCGCTTCGACCTTCACCCCTGGATGCGTCATGACACTGGCACACAGCTGAGTGAGGCGATCGGCCTGGACATGCGCTACGGCGGCCTGCGGATGCGCACGCCTCCGAGCGTGAAGCAACTGCCGGATCAGGCTGCTGGTAAGGAAGGCTACACCCAACACATGTTCGGTCTGCAGCTGACACCCAAGTTCCAGGCACGCTGGAAGCGCTCTGCCTAACCCTTCCCTCTCCCAAGAGGATTCACCCGCCAAGGCAAGTTCACCCAATCGTCTTATGCTCAAAGTCAAAGTGCCAGATCACGTCCGACAGGAGGCCACCGCCATGCTGGCAGGTGACTCGAACCTGGCGGACTGGTTTATCGCGCGACTCGAGCAGACGGCGGTGAGTGAACTTGCCGAGGCCCTGGCGGATCAGGACTTGGTGAGTGCCGACAATTTTAAGGCGCAACATCGCCCCATCGAAGGCGTAGGACAGTGCACCTTTCGCATCGCCCAAAGTCTGGCGAACTGGATCACCAAATGGGTGAGCGCGGATCATGTCTATGACGAGGCCTTTGTGACCCAGCTCATCAAGGACAACGGGCATCTCTGCCTGAAACCCACCTTCCAGCAAAAGGCGCAGATCATCCGCCCTGACTGGCAACCCGAGAAACCTGACGCCGTGATTGTGACGGCTTGACGATTATGCCCGCAAGACTCAGAACGATTGGCCGGGAAGAATGCGGCCCGGTGACAGGCACACTCGATGACGCGAGTGGCAGCATCACAACCGGCGGCACCAGCCAAGTGGTGGTGGCTGAAAACTTTGACCGGTCTTACCTGCTGTTTCAGAACCACAGCGACACAGACATGTGGCTGAACTTCGGCGCGGCCGCTGTGGCCGGCCAACCCAGCATCAAGATCCCAGCGGGTGTGGCCTACACGCCCAGCTTTGTGGACAATCGGTCGGTCAATGTGCTGTGCGCGACGACCGGGAAACAATTCACCTGCAAACAGGCCTGATCTGATATGGCACGCGCGTCTGCAAACTTCCGAGATCTGCTGTGGGATGTGGCTGGTATGTCCGGCCTGCAGCCTGACCCGGCGATTGATGGCGGCGGCCTGACCGAGCAGCAAACCTCAGAGGTGCTGCTGGATCTGAATGAGGGCTATGAGCTGGCCTACACCTGGCAGGGCATCCACTGGGAAGACGCGTGGAAGTCTGGCACGCTGACGCCTGTGGCTGGTGTCATCAGCTATGCGCAGATTGAGGACTCAGCCCTGTTCACTCTGTGGACTGCGGATCCACGCGTGAAGAACTCTGGCGCGGTGCCTGTGGATTGCATGACTTCCGACGCGGGGCTGCATCTCCAGGCGGACGTGTCCACGGTGTATGCCTTTTGGAAGCCAGTGTGCCCGCGCTTCAGTGCCACTGCCTACGACAATGTAACGGCCTACGCGGTGGGCACGAGTGTGATGGCTACGGATGGCCAGGTGTATCGGGCACTGGTCAGCACCACTGGGAATGAGCCCTCTGCGAGCCCGACTCAATGGCGACTGCAGCCGGTGGTGCAAGCGCTGAGAAAACCGGCGCTGCTGCTGGCCATGGCAAACAGGGCCACGCGTCTCGGGAATCACGGGGAAGCACGCAAGCACACTGAGAGTGCGGAGGCGAAACTGGAGGATCAAGCCGCGCTCGAATTTCCTCGCGTCTCAGGCTGGTGGTGGATCCGCCGCAAGAATTGATTTTATGAGCGAATTTTTTCCCAATGGGCCTACGGGTGACGTCAATTTGGCCAGTCCAGGCCCGATCGGGGCCACGACGCCGAATGAGATCACGGCGACGCGGCTGCTGCTGACATGCCCGCCGGTGGACATCCGCATTGAGCCATCTCATGGCTTGTATCACACGGCCGTTGCAGGCTCGGGGCAGTCCTATTCGGAGAGCACTTTCCGCGTGGTCAATACGGGAACCACGGCCAATTCAGGAGCCCGATGGGGCTGGAACAATGGCGCGGTCAATAACTCGGGCACCATCATCCATTCGGTCGATGGACTGGACTTCCGCAAGATCCCTTGGGGTAAGCGTGTGGAGCTGGAGTTTGCGGTGCAGCTTGAAGCCTGGAACGCGTCAACCAATGGCTCTGCCCGGCTCTACTGCGGTCTGGGCTCTGAAGTGCCTGGGTATGTGCTGGATCGTGTGGGTGTGGGTATTCACATCGCAGCGAATCGCACTTTCAAACTGGTCGCTCACAATGGCACGACGCTGACGGAATCAGCGTCACTCGGGACGCTGTATGGCGCGGGTGAGATCAATCTGTTCAGGATCATCTCACTGGCGGGCACGGTGCATCTCTATCGCGGCAATGCGCTGCTGGGAACGATCACCGGCGGGCCGTCTGTGGATGGTGCACAGAACAAATGTGGCATCTCAGTGGATGTCACGAACGGGGCAGACGCTGCCGCTGTGACACTGTTCACCGGATACATCAACACTCGCATCTACGACTGATATGATCACCGCGCACGACATTGAGACGGCTCTGGGAATTACGGGTGTGATCCTGTCTGAGGCGCGTGGTGTGGTGTCGATCGTGGCCGATCAGACGGTGACGGATGAGATGCGCGCGAAGGTGCAAGCCTGGCACGACAAGGGCGCGGTGACGACGCATAAGTGGCAGCCGACCCGTGTGGTGCTGTCACGCATGACAGCACCGGAGAAGGCCGCGCTGAGAGCGGCAGCGGTGTCAGTGCCCGAGGTGGCAGACGCCTACGACATCGCCCTGTCTGTCGGGACGATCAGCGAGATCGACGATGACTTTCCTCTCTTTGTGATGCTGCTGGATCAGCTGGGCATCATTGAGTCTTCACGCTGGGAGGTGCTGCTCAATGAGTAACCTCCTCAAGATAAACGCAACGCTGTTGTCCATGGTCGGTTCAGCTCTGGGCACGGGCTGCATCGTGGTGTGGATCGCGAGCGCCAAGGCCAGCGACATCGACACGGCGAAGTCGGACATCCACGAGCTGAAGGCAGCGGATCGGACCAAAAGCGAAACACTTTCCCGTCTTGTCGAGCGGACGGAACTCATCCTCAAGCAGCTCGAATCCATCAACGCAAAACTGAAGCCATGAAAAATCTGATCATCGAAATTCTATCTCTCATCATGCTCTGCCTCACTGGCATCGCGGGCGTGTTGTCCATGCCTGAAATCGGCGTGCTGCCTGCGGAGTATCTGCGCTATGTGCCGCTGGTGATGATCGTGGTGCTGGGCCTGAAGCAAGCCCTCTACATCGTGCTGGATCTGGCCGATGATGGGGTGCGAAATGGCAGCTACAAGGTGCCGCCGGTCATCAGGGTGCTGGGCATGATGCTGCTGCCATGCTGTTTGTTATCCTGCGTCAACTCGAGCAGCTCAGACAGTCAGCTCGCCTGGGCGAGGGCAGGTGTGGTGGCGGCAGAGTTCTCGCTCGATCTGGCAGAGATTGGGTATGCCTCGAAGATGGCGAATCCTGACACGCCACCTGCACAGAAACTCATGGCTGAAAAAGTTTTGAAGGCGGCGAGAGAGCGGCTGGAGAAGGAGAGAGCCAAGCTCATTAAGCTTCAGGACTTGAGAGCGAATCCGCTCTTGCTGCCGCCGGTGCCTGTCGTGCCAGACAGCACGTCTGCGAAGGATGTAATCATCCTTGGCTAAAATTACCCGATGCCCACGGGGGCGCAGAGCGGCGCTGTGGCCTGCCGCAACCCAAACCCAAACCTGATACCAAGATGCACTACAGAAACGGCAGAGAAGCAAAGAACGGTGATAAAATCATTCAGCTCACTTCCAGCGGACCGGCGAAGATCGTCTCGTTTGGTGTGCTGCATGACGCCACACCCGGCAATGATTATTGCAACGGCAGTATTGCGGTGCCAGTCCAGCAGTCAGGAGCCTGCATGTGTGACTGCATCCATGTCGATGACCTCGCGGCAATCCTTGCTGAGCACGGCTTGGATAAGCGGCCCGAGGGCAAGTGAATTTTCCACGGGCTCAATGCAGTAGCGGAACCACCCAGAGCAGGCCTCATCCTGCGCGGGCCGTGAAGGAACATCAGGTAAGTGCGAGCCCACCTCATACGCCACCGCTGTGACCCAGCGGCCGAACCCTGGAGCGGGTGACAGCCGGAAAGACGGCTTCTGTTGTTCCGCGTGTTCCATGTGGAACTAACGAATTGTTCTTCAAGAAAATATTTTCTTATGATTCCTCTCTCCACTCCACAGTTGGCGCTGGCCAAGGTTCAAGAAATCATCCTGAAGCATGGGGTGAAGGATCCTGTGATCGTGGTGGCGATCCGGGGCTACTATCGCGACACGATGGGCAAGCCCGGTGCAAATGATCGCGGCATCTATGATGACGCGATGTTCATTGTCTCCGCTCGGCATTTCAGCAGCTGGAACGCGAACACGGACCCGTCCGTGCATCGGCCAGGCATCGCTTCGCTAATGCCTGGGGTGCATCGCTATAAGCGTGGCAATCATGGAATCTCCCGCCCGGGTGGTGGTTATCCGGCCTTCCGCCCTGCGACCCGAGACGAGGCGCTGCCAGTGAGCCGAGATGGCATAAAGGATCCCAAGCCGGGTGTGGCAATAAACATCCACAAAGGCAGCCGAAACAGCACCAGCTCTGAAGGCTGCCAGACGCTGCCGCCTCATCAGTGGGATGCGTTCTATTCGACACTCGATCGTGAGTTGCGCGAGCACAAGCAAAGCAGCTTTCCTTACATTTTGACGGAGTAACCGCACACCCCTATGGCTACACGCAGTGAACGCGGAGATGATCCCCGGTGGATCATGGAGGTCATCACGCCGGGGAATGATTTCATTCTGCGGCGGAAGGTGCCAACCGCGCCATGGGAAGCCAAAGGAGAAGTCAAACCACAACCGGGGGAAGCTCATGAGCTTGGCGCAAAGTATCCAGGCTACAAGGTCGCGGGCATCGTTCCTGGGGATGAAGAAGGCTGGGCGTTTGTCTATTACGCGAAGACGCGGGCGAATCAACAGGCCTACAATTTCGAGCATGGGGAGCAGCTGAACAACGAGTGGCCGGAGGTCCAACAGACCTGGGCGGTCTTGCGTGCTGACTACAAGGGGACCAGCGATCCGGCACCTGTGGCACCTCTGCTGACAGCGGGCATGACATGGACACACATTGGACGCAGTCAGCAACGGATGGACGCCCGAACAGATTCTCTGTTCGTGGTTTATGTGGACACCTGGCGTGACATCTCGACAGCGCGCACAGGTAGCACGGTGGACCTGGAGACAAATACCCTGCGCTCTTTCAGCAAGCGCATGGTGCCAGCAGGCACAGCCGGGCAAGTGGTGGGCAATGATGGCCAATACAAGCAGGTGCAACCAATCAATCGGCTGTGGTCGATTGAGACAACCGAGCAGGCGACCGGTCTGGCGGGCAGTGCGGTCAATGGCAAGGCGACGCGCACCTTTGAAATGGTCATGAACTACTCATGGCCACGAGTGCTGGACTATGTGTATTTGCAGCCCGTCTATCAGGGGTCGGTCTATGGGCCGGTCGATAGCTACATTGTGGCACCGATCTACAAGGCCTATGCTTACAGCGGGGCCTGTCTAGCCACAGTCATTGAGGAATGGACCAAGGTGCGACCGCGCACCGGAGGCAATCCCAACTGGCCGACGGAGACACCGGGCTATCCAGATTATCCGCGCCTGGACGTCCCTGTAGAGATGTTGCCCAATGAAATCAGCTTCAATGGCGCGAGCTTCAATGTGCAGGTGCCGCCTTGTTTGCATTCGGGGTATCGATTCTGGGATTCCCAGTTCTCTCAATACTTCCCGCCGACGTCGCCGACACAATGGCCAGCGACGCTGGTGGCAAGTGTGGACTTGAGGCAAGAAGCAGGCGGCTGGCTGAAACGCACGATCCTGGTGCATGCGCCCTCGATCGCTGGGGTCTCGAGTGGGCTGGATCTGACCCTGGTGAGCAGCACGACGACAACCGCGACACTGCAGTGGACGCCGCAAGGCTCAATCCCGGTCCTGGAACTGCGCCTCGATGTGAGCACGGATCCCACGTTCCGTGTCGGGTTCCTCAGTGGATTCCAGAACAAGCTGATCACGCCTGGAGGCAACACGCCGCCGCTCCAAACTGTGGTGGATGGCATGGCGCGTGGCATCATTTATTACGCCCGAGTGCGGCGCATCTCCGGACCGAATGTCCAGACAAGCAACACGCTGACGATGCTCAGCGAGCCACAACCTGAACTGACCGTGACGGTGGAAGGTGATGAGATCCTGATAAGCGATGAGGCTGTGCTGGAGGATGTGACGGTGGGTGTGCCTGCGACCTTCACGGTGGTGCTGCGGAATCCGGGGCTGCTGACCCTGACGCTGACCTCTGCGGCCATCACAGGCGCGCAGGCGGCGGACTATGCACTGAGTGATCTGCCTGCCTCTCTGGGGCCGGGTGAGGAGGCTGAGCTGACACTGACGGTGACGGCGGCGGCGACGGGTGCACGTGAGTGTGTGCTGACAATTCTGAGCAGCTCTCTGGCACATCCGAGCTATGACCTGAGCTTTTATGCAATGGCGATCGCGCCGGAAATCGCAGTGGCGTGGGATGGAGATGACTGGTCCAATGGCAGCACGCTGGATCTAGCACCCACGGGCCTGCTGGTGGGCACAACGCTGGACTTTGATTTCACCATTCGCAACGATGGCACGGGGGATCTGACTTTGTCCGCCCTGCTTGAGACAGAGGATGAACTGAGCATCATCACGATGCCGGCCGCTGTGGTGGAACCGGGGGATGAAACGACCCTCGTAGTCCGCGCGGCTCCGGCCAGTGGTGGCACCAAGGTTGGGGTGCTACGCCTAACCAACAACGATGGCGATGAAGGAAGCTTTGCGCTGAATCTCAGTGTGATCACGACGACGGCGCCAGAGATCGAGGTGGTGAGCCCTTATGATGGTGTCCTTCTAACCGGGAGTTCGGTGGGGTTTGGCCGCGTGGCTTTTTCCGCTGGGGCACGTGCGATGGATTTCCTGGTGCGCAATGTGGGCAGTTCAGATCTGACCCTGTCAAGCGTGCTGCTAAGTGGGACCGATGCCGCGCGCTGGGCGGTGACGAGTATCTCTGCCGGCACGGTGCCCGCCGGAAGCTCGGCGACTATCCGACTGACCTACACGCCACTGAATGCGAATGTGAGTCACACGGCCGTGGTGACCATCACGACAGATGATACGAGTGAGCCCACCACGGCGATCACCCTGACAGCCACCAGCCAATCCACGGCGACGAATGGGCAGCGGCTTCAGGTGGAGATCCCGGGTGGAACTGTGATCCCCCGGAACGGCACTCTGGCGCTGGGCGCTCTGCCAAAGGGTGTGCCGGTGGAGTATCAGGTGACGCTGCGGAACACGGGGGCCGCGCTGCTGAGCAGTCTGGGTGCCTCGAAGAGTGGCACGCATTCTGGCGATGTGTCGCTTTCGAGTGTCAGTCCGATCACGATCGCGGCCAGTGCGAGCACGCCCTTTGTCGGGCTGACATCGGTCTTCACGCTGACCTACACGCCGACAGATTTCGGGGCGCGAACATCTGCCATCACGATCACGTCTGATGATCTGGATGGCGCGACTTATGTGATCAACATCACTGCCACGGGAATCCTGGTGGAGAGTCTGGTGACGCATCAATCTGCCGCTGTGATCCTGGGTCAGGCGAGTGAGACAGCGCAGGTCTCGGCGACAAGTGATCTGGTGACGAAAGGGCCAACTGCTGTTGCGGTGAATGCGGATGGCTGGACGGCGGTGTGTGACACGTCCGCGAATCGGGTGCTGCTGTTTGCTCCGGAGGCAGAGACAGGCGATGCCGCGCGCTATGTGCTGGGTCAGCCTGACTTCACCACCGCAACGGCGGGAGTGACGGCCACGAAGATGTCCGCCCCGCGCGGGGTGTGCTGGAGTGGATCTCGCCTGATCGTCAGTGATACGGGCAACAATCGGGTGCTGATCTGGGATGAGCGACCTACGGTGAACGCCAAGGCTCCGGACGTGGTGCTGGGTCAGAGTGTGTTCACCAGTAACGCAGCCGGATGCACCCAGAAAAAGCTGTATCAACCCGTGGGTGTGTGCGTGGACAGTGACGGGAATCTGTGGTGTGCGGACTCATTCAACCATCGCGTGGTTCGCTTCTCTGGCGTGCCGACGGCAAGTTATGAAAGTGTGAATCTGGTGCTGGGGCAAACAGCTTACACGACGCGCCTCTATGGCAGCGCTGCCAACCGACTCAACAAACCGCTGGGGGTGGCCGTGAGCACGGGGGGCAAGGTGTGTGTGGCTGACACCGGCAACAATCGTGTGCTAGTTTTCAACACGACACCTGCGACCTACAACACGAGTGCGGATGTGGTGGCGGGGCAGACGGGCTTTTCGCTTGGCGCTGCTGCTACGACTGCGGCCAGGATGCGAGCCCCGGAGGGCGTGGCGATCGGCGCGAATGGATGCCTGGCTGTCAGTGAGTCAGGTAACAATCGGGTGGTCATCTTCAATGCGATTCCGACGGCCTCCGGAGCGAGTGCGAACATCGTGCTGGGGCAGGCAAACTTTACCACTTCGACCGCCTTTGCCGGTGGTGTGAGTGCGCAGTCCATGAGTGCACCGAGGGGGCTAGGCTTTGATGGCAATGCGCTGCTGGTGGCAGGGGCAACGATGAAACGCGTGATGAGGTTCGAACCATGAGTGACCCCACTTCCATCACCGATCTGATCAAGGCCCAACTCGACGGCGAGCAGGGTGACGAGGCGCAGGTGGCCATGCTCAGGCAAGTCATCGCGCAACAGATTCGCGGGGCCTTTGCCCTGTTTCGCGTGGTGGCGGGCAATGGAGCAGCGGCCGTGTCTGGACCGGGACAACACATGATCACTCGCGACTATGGATGATGCAGCCCTCAACGGAGATCTCGGACCGAAGGCACAGGCAGACGCGGTGCTGGCGGAGGTCACACGCCGATTGACGGCGGCTATCTCGGGCATCCAGATCCAGCCGGGCGATGCGGACACCGTGGTGCATGCAGGGTTTCCCTTCACCGTCATTGAGCAGCGAGGAGGTGACTCATGACACGTGATCAGGTCAATGGCCTGCTGGCCTATGCGGACGGGCTGATCGCAGAGGAGATGGCCAAGCTGTCTCTGACAGCAGGCGATGGCGTAACGGTGAGTGGCTCTGCAGGTGCGCAGAGTGTCAGCATCGAACGGCAACGCGTGACGACTGAGGTGCGCGTGCGTGAACCTGAGGAGATCTTTGTGCTGACGGAGTTCAGGGGTCGCTTCTGGACTTCAGAAGGGGGGGTGGATGTGGACATCTACGACCCACCTACCCCGTGGTTCAAGATCCGCACGGATGGGCGCCGCGAGATCCTAGAGACCATTGGTGCCCCCGGTTTCGCCGGTAAATCACAGGCGCTCAACACCGTGGACGATGAGACGGGGGACTTTGTGCGCCGGGAATACACCGTGACTTTCACCGTGTCGCCAGTGCGTGGTGTGCGTCGCCTCACGTGCGCTCTGATGTATGCCGATGAACCCTATGGAGAGCTGTCAAGGTTCAGTCTGAATCTCGGGTCAGGCGGGGTGTCCAGGTCAGTCAGCGCTCCCAAAAACCGAGAGATCTACATCGGCTTTGTTTCCTTTGAGTAAACACGAACACACTTATTGTTATGGCTAAAATCAGACTTCCCTTCAACCAGATCCCAAGCGGCACTTTTGATGCTGCTTTTCCCAAGTCGCCAACCACTGGCCTGCCGGCCGCTCATCAAGGAGTCGAAACGCAGGCAAAGATGATGGCCCCTAAACTCATACCTGCGCAGCTCGATACCTCGGCCAGTGATAAGATGGTGGCTCTGGGTCGCAGTGGCAGACCCTACGCGCCGCAAATGCCGGGAACAAACATCGGTGAACCGCCAATGGCTCCAACTTTAGCGCCAGCGCTGCTGGGCAGTGATGTCGGTGCTCCGAACTATGCGCCACGGATGCCTGGAACAGACATCGGTGAACCACGGAATCCTCTGGGGGGAATGGATGCGCGGCCGTTGTCTGCGCGCGGTGGTCCGATGGGCTACAGTCCGAAGGGTGTGGGCACCAATAACCCCAACGCTTATGCCGTGGGTCAGAACAACAAAGGGTTCCGGTTACGAACCTCGACCGAGGCCCCGAATCCAGCGCCTCCCAGCATGCCCAAGTTTCCGGGCTCACTCCTTAGCGACTCCGCCCGACCTCGGCTGCCTTTGCGACTGCCAGGATCGCCAGCGTCTCTCCCCTCTGTGGAGGGAGATGGAGGCGGCGCGTCGCAAGGAATGCCAAAATTTCCGAGTGCACTTCGGGAGGCTTCAGCGCCTGCTAGGCTACCCTGGCAGCTGCCAGGATCTCCCATCCAGAGTCCGCCTGGGCGGGATGATGCCTTCTGGGCTGAGCGGGAACAATCCATGAACGATTTCTGGAAAGGTCAGGATGCTGATGAAGTGCAGCGAGTGGCGCAGGAGGCTAAGGCTGCTGAAGCTGAAGCGAAGAAAGGATTCAAGCTCCAGCCTCTCGACCCACTCGACCCTAGCCGTGGGGATGCGCTGCTACGGGGTGATGACAGCCTTTTCAATATCTTGCCAGGTAAGAAACCTGCTCCGCCTCCTGTGACGGCTGACGACGTGGCGGCAGCACGGGCTATGGGCGGTGCTGTGACAATGCCTCTGCCTGGCGGCGGGCAAGTCAGCTTCCCCGCACAGGAGCAAGCCGAGCCAGCCATGATCAAGGCCTTCAATCCCATGTCTGGACGTGTGGTGGATTATCCTGCTGATTACGAACTCCCCGAAGGATGGACGGCCATTCAGAAGAAGGCGGCGGCAGCAACACCACCACCAACGGCAGTGCCGCCCCCGGCTGCTGCTAAGTCTGGTGCGGGTGCTGCCGGTGCGGGTGCTGCTGCTGCAAAGGCACCGCCCGCCAAACTACTACCTTCGGGCAGCGGCGCGCGCCGGGTCTAACCCTTCACACGATTTCTGATATGCCATCCAAATGGGAGCTCACATCGGTCAAAACAGGCCAAGTTTACAACGCCGAATTCGATGATGACGATCCCCCTGAAGGGGATCTTCAGTCCGCGATCGATCAGTGGGATCAAGATTTCTACAATGAACAAGGGCTCGACCCCTCCATTGCAGAGCAGGGGCCGATTGGGACCGCCTCCAATGCTGCGGCCCGAGACCTGGGCGGACTTGCGCTCAAATCTGTGGGCGGAGTAGTCAAGACGGCCGCTGAAACAAAGCGAGCCCTGGGGCCAGTCGGAGACGTTGTGAGCGCCATGCCAGGCATTGGTGCGATGATGGCTCTGGGGCAGACTGGAGATGCAGTGGCAGAGTTCACCGATAAGGTGAGTGAAGAGTCGCGAGCAGTCTTCCCCACGAATCCCGCTAACCCTGTGGCCGAGGCCATTGGGGGTGGTCTGGGTCAGGCTATCGGTATCCTGGGCACGGCTGCGGCCTCTGTTCCCGCTCTGGGGACACGGGCAGCTATGACTCTGGTCCCTGCTGCTATCGGGGGTGCCATGGGCATGGGCGAGGGGATCGATACGGCCAAAGAGATCGGCATTGAAAACCCGGCGGGCCGGTTGGCCATGGGGGCGGCCTTTGGCGGGATCGAGGCAGCAACGGAACGGCTGGGGGGAATCGGTGGCAAGGTTGCCTCTGAGGCTCTCCAGCAAGGTGTGAAGCAGGGCCTGAAACAGGGGGGCAAATCCATCATCAGTGAAGCGGGTGAAGAGATGCTATCAGGAACGGGACAGGATGTGGTGACACGTGCGGCCGGTGAAATGATCGGCAGTGAGGCCCCCCTGCCCACCCTGAATCCGCTGGATCCTGAGTTCATCAACAAGCGCAAGCTGGAAGCGATCGGCGGCGCGGCGGGTGGCACGTTGTTTGCAGGGGTGCAAGTTGTCGCCGGGCAGGGCACCTCTGCGGTGCCATCTGTCGAGTCTCCAGTCCCTCTTGCTGAGGGTGAGGTGCTGAAGAGCGTGAGGCACCCTGAAACGGGGAAGTCCTACGACATTGCTTTCACGCAGGAACCTACTGAAGAAGACATCGAGGCCGCAGTGATGCACTTTGGCAACGAGGATGTGAATGGGCAAGACGAACCGCCAGCCTGGACCGCTCCGGTGCCTGAACCTGCTACGGTGCGGGCACCTGAAGAGGTGGCTGCGGAGTTCCGGCAGAGGGCTGTCTTACGCCCAGCGGCCCCACTTGTGGGCATGGAAGAGCATGTGAGTGACCTCACGGAAGAGGATGTGGCTGACATTGAGCAGGCGAACCGCTTTGCGAACCCGCAAGATCCAAGCTTGTCACCCGAAATGAAACCGGGTAATTTGGGTGATGATGTCTCCCCCACCCGTGATTACAGCGAACCCGAAGCCTCGGGATTGCTTCAAGCCTGGGGACGCACTTTACCTCCGACCCTTCTCCCTGCCGGACGAAAACTCACTCCAGCCTCAGCCGATGTGCTTCGTGGAAGGGCTGAAAGCCTCGGATTCGCCAAAGCTTTCGCAAACTTGTTCGGACGCAGAGTTGTAGTCTTTGAGGGACTTGGGCCAGAGGGGCCGGGCGGGGCGACAAACCCGGATTTCCCAGACACGGTGTTCATCAATGGCCAGTCTAAGCGACACTGGCACTCCATCGCCGGACACGAAATGGTGCATCATTTGGAGGTGGCACAGCCAGCCTTGTTTAAGCGTCTGGATGCCACGCTGAGGACACAGTTGGTGCGTCAGGATCTGGCCCGCGAAAACTACAGGGCCTACTATGAACAAGGCGGTGATCTGAATGTGCGGCGTGAGATCTACGCGGATCTGATGGCCGAGAGCATGAGTGACCCCGATTTCTGGCGGAAGATGGGCCAGCAAGAACCGGGTCTGTTCATGCCTCTGGCGCGCAGTGTGTGGAACTGGTTTCAGGCAGTGGTGACAGCGCTGAAGAGACAGGGGTGGGAAGCGAGTCTGTATTTCCGCGAGGTGCAACGGGCTCAAAATGCGCTGGCAGCGGCCATGGTCGAGTTTGCACGGCGGGAACAAGGCCTGACTCCTGATGCTGCCGAGAGCGCAGTCGGCGGACTGCTGCAGGGTGACAACTTCTTCGAGGGCATGACGGCTCCTGAAATGATGGGACCCAATCAGGTCAAGGAAACTCAGGCCCGCTTTGCCCGCCCCGATCAGAATGAACGACTCTATGAGAAGCGGCAGGATACGGCCGTGAGGGGGCACGCGGAGGCTTGGTTGGATGATCGCACCCTGGCGAGCGCCATTGACGCGCTGGCGTCTGATGGATTGCCTGCAGGCATCCCCTCTGAAGATGTGAGGCAGCAAGTAATCGGCCAAGCACTGATGCGTGCCACGGCCGCTATGCAACGCGGCGATGAATTTGCCCGCACTCAGGCCCGTGTGCTGGCGAACAAAGCTGCAAGGCTGTATCAGAATGCAGGGCGGGAAAGTGCGCGAGCCATGAGACAGCGTGCCGTGGTGAATGCTGAGCTGGTGCCGATTGCCCCCGTGCTGGCGGCTGAAAGCCTGCTGATCGATCGGGCGGATGCGGTGATGGGGAAACGCTTTGAAGGCGGTGCCGAGGGTGGCGCGGCCAAGGTGGATGCTGCCGCAAAGAGAAGCGGTAAGACTGGAGGTGAGGAACTGGCGAAGAAACTGGAACGCCGCGTGAATGGGCGCAAGCGAGAGGAGGCGGATGAAGCGACCGTGAGGGAGAGAGCTGAGCGCCGTGCCAGTCAACTCATCTACGGCGTGGAAGAGCGCCTGCGTCAAGGCTCCAAGGATCTGAAGAAAACCGGCACGGGGGCGGACACGATCAACCGGGCCTTTCGCGAACAAGTCACCGACCCCCTGCCCTGGGCTCAATTCGCCGTGCGGATGGTGAAGCTGAATGTGGGGCAGGAAGTGGCGGCGCGTCTGTTTCAGACCGCACAGAGAGAAGCTCAAGATCAAGCAGCGATGGCCATCTACCGCGCCGAGAAAGCCCGTCGTGAGAGAGCAGAGCGCACGGCGAGCCAACTCATCTACCGCACAGAAGAGAGACTGCGCCAGGGCTCCCGCGATATGGAGCGTGCCGCGAATGGAGACAGCATCAATCAAGCCTTCCGTGATCAGGTGGAATCACCCCTGGAGGCGGGTGCCTTCCGCGCCCGTCTTCTGACTCTGGGTGTGCCGGATTGGCTTTCAGATCGGCTCTTCAACACGGCTCAGCGCGAGGCAAATGATCAGGCGAAGATGCGCCAGTTTGAATCGGAGCAAGCGGCCCGTGAACTGGCGAAGGATGAGAGCGCCCTGGCCCGGATGCTGAATCAACTGCGGGGGAAGATGTTCCCCGGTATGAGCTGGCAGGCGATCTTCGAAGAGCTGCCCAGCCAACAACGGGAGAGGCAGCGGGAGATTTACACGCGACTCCGCAAGGATGAGAGATTGCGTAATCTGACTTCAGCCGAGCTTGTGGGGCTGACCAATGAGCTGGACAAGGCCTGGCAACGGGAACGGCGAAAAGTCTTCCTCCGTGAGCTGGAGAAAGCGGGGGCTCTGGGTGAGAAGGATACCAGCGATCGGCAGAAGGTGCAGAAGACCATGCCGAAGCTGCTGAGGGCGATCAACCTGGGACTGATGACCAGTGAGACCTTCCGTGAGGCGGTGGCGACTGAATACGGCCTGAAGATGATCAGTGGTGCCGATGCGGCCAAGCTGCGAACACTGGCAGAAGAAGCTTACCAGGCACCTGAAGGAGTTCTGAGGAGTCGCAAACTAGCGGATTTGTTGGCGGGTATCCAGAAGAGCACGGGCACAAGCCGGGCAGAAGCGCTCAACTCCTACTGGGTGGCAGCAATCCTGTCTGGCTCGAGGACAATGTTCGATACCTTCATGAGCGTGGGGAATGGACTCGGGAATCAATTCATCCAGTCTGCAATGCTTACCATGAAGGGTGGGGTCAGAGGTGCGGCATGGAAGAGCATGTCTGAATGGTGGGGAGGTCTGATTCAGGCATTCCCAGAATCCATGCAGATCCTAGCCAAAGGCGACTACAGTTACTTGAAACGGTTCAACGATGATTTGCGAAAGGCTTTAGATGGTGAGAGCACTTTCCGGCCTGTGCCTCTTGGGGAAGCTTTGTGGAAAGATGGGAATTGGATAGAGAAATGGGGAATGGCTCCTGTGATGATCTGGACTGGCCGACTGATGGCAGCGGCTGACCATCTAAATAACACGGCCACCACTGCAGGTGCGCGCGTTGTTGCACAGGCTTTGCATCCTGAGTTTTACACACAGGCGGGTCCATCTGCAGCAGACAAGACGGCGGCAAGGGATCAAGCTATGCGTGAGGTGACAGGGGGTATGCCTCCCCGGACAGCTCAAGAGCGGGCGACAGTCAATGCCAGGACTCGAGAAATCTTGGCCGGAATGCTGCGGACTGAGGAACAGACGGAAGCCAATTTCATGGGCGATCAGGCGGCCTATCAAAATGACCCAGTGGGATTGTTTGGCGCGGTTTATCAAGGTGTGAGTGGCGGACTCGGTATCCTTGAACGGTCAATCCAAGCAGCAGCAGAACAGATCAACCACACTGGCCCGGCTGGCCACTATGCTCGCGGCATTATGCTTTTTGGTGCTGGGGCCCTTCGCTCAATGACAGGATCAAAGTTCATTCGTTTCGGGTCGAACTTTGGAAACGATTTGTTGGGGTTTGTTCCTGGAACCTATCTTGCAAAACCATTCATTTTGGGAGGTGATCCAAGCGCCTCGCAAAAGCAACTTTTGCTAGGAAAGAACTTGTTTGGTTTAATTGCGGCTCTCAGCGTTGCTGCGATGTTCCTCGGAAAGGAGGATGAAGAGGAGGGTTGGCACATAGAGGGGCCTTGGGCAGACTTGAGCCCTGAAGAAGTGAAGATGCGGCGTGCCGCCGGATTCGAACCGTTTACTTTCTGGAAACGGGACCAAGGTAAAATCGCGCGTGTGAGTTACAAGCAGTGGCCCACGTCAGGGCTTTTGGCTGGGGTGGCACATTTGCAAGACCGTCGGAGGTTTGCACCAGAGAAATGGGAGATGGAAGGTATGTCTGGGCATCTACTTGCTGCCGCAACGGTTGGGCTTTTCCAAGTCAAAGAGGCTAGTGCTGTGCGTGGACTAGCAGAGCTTTTGGGTGCTTCTAAATTTGGGGCAAATCCCGAAGATGACTTTGTGGACAAAATGATGAAGCTGCCGATGAACTTCGCTGGAGGCTTCATTCCGACACTGGCGAAGGATATGGATCTGCTGACGGATCCGCAGCGCTACAAGCCTGAGGGCACTTATGAAGAGTTTATCCGCTCCGTGCCATTGGTTCGGCGCTCTGTCGCAGGTGGACGCCCTGAACTGAACATTCTTGGTGTGCCCATCTTGCAGGATCGCAAACCTTGGAGCCGCACCTACACGCAAGCCGAGCATGGTGTGGCTAGCACCCGCTTGGCAAAACTGATGACAAGAGGGTTGTCTCTTTCAGTGCCTGACACAGGTCGAAAGATCTGGACTGATGGTGGATGGACGACAGTCGCGGCGCTCGGGGCTGAGGCAGAATGGGATTATCAGAAATGGGTGGGGCAAGGATACGCTGCCTTTCTGGAGTCCAGACCTGATCTGATGACGCTTTCGGATGACGCTATCAGGGCTACTTTGAGTCGCGCCGCTGAAACGATAAAGATGCAGGCACTGTTCAGGCTTCAGGAGAAATATTGACCTGTGTGCTAAAATTAATTTATGAGCGGATTTTTAAATCGAGTCATGACGAAGCTTGGCTTCAGCCAAGAAATGACAGCAGCGGAAGCTTTGGATCATCTGGGAACTCTGAAACCTGGGCAACGGGCTGCGGTGGGTCTGGCCGGTCAAGGTGTCTGTCCTGCACAAAAGCTTTGGGACGGGGGTGACTTTGAGGGGGCGCTGGCTGCTTATACCTCGCTCATTTCAAACTCTCCTCAGTCAGCTCTGCTTTACCTGAATCGTGGCAATTTGCTGAAGCAAATGGGGCGGACGCATGAAGCCTTGGCGGACTATGCTTTAGCCCACCGTTACGGGCCAGATCTGCCCGCCATGCTGTTTGCTAGCGAAATGATGATCCTGCAACTAGGCCCAGACAACCCAAGTTTTCAGCGTTCTGCCGCTCGGTATGCTGCCAGGGCTGAGCTCACAAGAGCCAAACAAGGCATGAACTAAACGTGTAGCATTCTGTGTGTTTTCCGTTCTTTTTGATCTGGAACCCTTATAAATCCAAGGATCTGAGACGCCGCCAAGGAGGATTGAAAATCCCCGTGTCGGCGGTTCGATTCCGTCCCGAGCCACCACTTCAATTTGAAGTGGTTTTGAGCGTTGATTATCAACGTTTTACGTGGCGAAAATGGCAAACCACACCCGCCTTCCGCAGCTTATTCCGCAAAACCTCCGCAGTTTCCTCCGCATTTCACACCCGTTTGCAATGATTGCATTGTTTGCATTTTTGGGTGTGTCACCTGGAAAATCGAAGATCGCCTGAGCAAGTGCTGCTTCACCAAGAAAGCATGAACTTGCAGTCATTGAAGGCATCTCAGCTTTAGGCTCAAGATCAGCCCGAGCAAGCTTGGCTCAGATTCTTTCTTCGCCGCACGGGTCCGTTTTTCCACAGGCTAGCTTGTTCCCTCCATTGCATCTGGCCGAGCTACGTCATGCAGCAATGAGTAAAGATAACGATCGCATGTCTGCGACCTCATTTGATTCGGCGTTTCTGAACTGCCAGCCCATCGCCATTGACTGGATGGCTTCCCCAAGATCTTCGCGCTCAGCCTCGTCAGTAGTAACGTCTCTGCGAGATTTGAGCTCGGCGATTTGGTTGAGGACAGACTCTATTTTTGAAACCTCTCCCCTGCCCTGACTTTTGAGGGACTGTTTGTTCCAAGCCCTCGGCTGGGGTGGTGCGTCCATGACTGCAACTGACATCGAGAGAGTATCAAGCGGGGCGGTTATGTGTCCATCTGGGCTGCGGTCGAATTTTCGGCACGCAAGGGTCTTTCATTCCCAAATACGTCCACCAAAGAAGCTGGCGAAATTTTCATCGCGTAACGCTTGTCGTGGTTCAACGGCAACTCATGCGGCATAAAGGAGCGCGGTTGGGGCAGTCCAGCGGTCCAGTCGAGGTTACTCCACTTTTTAGACGGCTTCATACTCCCCCCACGATACACTCAAACGGCACATGTGGGAAGGCCACGGACTCCCGTGGCTCTGCTGCCTTTTTGGGTTGTTCAATTGATACTGCCTAACGGGAAGTGGGCGTCGCAAGAGGTTTGATCCTCGGATGCACCCTCACCACTCCTTCTCTTGATCGACACTCACGGGTCGCCTGGAGCAGCTCCTGCCCCATTGCCGAACTGCACCGCTACCATGGCCAACGCGTCACCGTCTGCGGCCTCATCATCGTCAGCCGCCACCACATGCAGCAAAACGGCCAGCCCATGAAGTTCATCTCCATCTGCGACTACAGCGGCATCGTCGAGTGCGAGATCTTCGCCGCCGCCTACCGCCTCTATGGCCTCAACACCGTCCGCTACCCCGTGGTCCAGATCACCGGTGAGGTGAAACCCTTCGACAATCAACAAGGCTACACCCTCGAGGTCTTGCGTGTGGAGAAAGCCCGAGTGAAAACTCCGCCAGCATTCATCCCATGAGCGAGGAAATCACGCGTGCCGCCTCACCTCGGCAGCTCAAGCTCTTCCATTTGGAAAACCCGCTCACGTTGCGTTTCGGGAGCGACTTCTTTCGCTCATTGCCCGAAGGCCCTGGCGTCTATTTTTTTCACGGCATCGATGACCGCCTTCTCTACATCGGGCAATCTTCAAACCTCCGTGCCCGGCTAGGCAGTTACCGGCACGTTGATCAAACCCGGCACCCTCGACGCACACTGCGGCTCGTGGCCCGGATCACCCGCATCGAGTGGAAAGAGTGCTCCTCGGCCACCGAGGCCGTCGAGTCGGAGCGGACACTCCTTCTGGAGCACCGACCGCCCTTCAACCGCGCCGGCGTCTGGAAAGGCGAACCCTGGTGGCTGGCCATGGAGATCGAAACGAGCCGCCTGACGCTCCGACTCCAGCGGGAGGCCACGCCTGGAAGTCTCGGCCCGCTGCCGCCAGGATCCCGGCATGCACTGAGCACCGTCGTTCGTGCCTTGCTCCGCATTACCCACCCCACCTGGCGTTTGGCTGACTTCCCCTGCGGCCTCATGGCCTCCGCCCTGCCGCTGGAATGCCGTCTTCAGCTGCCTTCGCCCACGACCTTTGTCCAAGCGCTCACCTCCGCACTCGCAGGTGAATTGTCGGCCCTTCTGGCCGCGTTGCAGGCTCTTCCTCCGCCCGCCACTCTCACCGAGCAAGCGTTCTGGCAGGAAGAACGGGAACGGCTTGAGAAACTGCAGGCTTCCAGTTCTTCGATCGTGCCCTCGGTTTCCACACGTGAAGGACCAAAGAGCTAAGGAGTGAAGCAACCTTTCATGAGGTGCCTTTTGTCTGCGTCAACCGACATGCCCGACTCCATCGCCATCCTCAGTGATATTCAGGGCAACCTTCCCGCCCTTCTCGCGGTGCGAGCAGACATGGAGAGCCAGGGCATCGAGAAGGTTCTCTGCCTTGGCGATGTTGTGGGCTATGGCGCTCAACCGGCGGAATGCATGGAACGGTTGCGTTCCAAAAACTGGGTGACTCTCCTGCCCGGCAACCACGATGCTTATGTCGCCTCCGACATCGATCCCCCGGGCCTCTCGCCGGAAACGCGGCAAAGAGAAAGCCACAGACTCCCGTGGCTCTGCTGCCTTTTTGGGTTGCTCGATTGATACTGCCTAACGGGAAGTGTGCGTCGCAAGAGATTTGATCCTCTTCTCCAAGCGTTCACCGAGTTCTTTGAACTTGGGATCACCGGCGTGCTTCTTGAGGCGGGCGATGAGTTTGATTTCCACTTCGCGGGCCTTCTTGCTTGGGTTGGCATCTTTGAGGATGCTGTCGAGCACATCAGCATCCAGCACGAGGGCTTCGATGTCATCGCGCACGGCTTCGACGTGGACCTTCTCGTTGATGAGTTCGATGGTCTTCGCGCCGAGGCGATGCCAGAGCAGCTTGCCGTTCCCGCCCACGGGCTTCACGGATTCATAGGTCAGGCATTATCAATATTTGACTTCACCACGCCTGTGAAAGCAGTTCCTTTACACTGATCGGGTTCAAAACGGATGTGCAGGTCTCCCAGTCGGCATCTTCCACCTTGCTGTATTTCACATCGAAGGGGTTCCGGGTGGCCGTAGTTCGGTCAATGAGCTGGTTCGCGGCCTGCTCGTCTTTCAGCGCGACTTGCACCCATACATCCTCAAGCGTGTCGGGAATCTGACCAAAGAGGCTGTGGATGGATTCAAGCCGGTCTGCTAGGACTTGATGAACGCGGTCTTCGACTGAGTCGCGGTAGCGTAGGTTGGCGATCCAGATTTCACTTCGTGCTTGGCCAATGCGTTGGATACGACCTTTGCGCTGCTCCAGGCGAGTCGGGTTCCAGGGAAGGTCAATATTGATGAGCGTGCCGAGGCGCTGGAGATTCAGACCTTCAGAAGCAGCATCGGTTCCAAGCAATAGCTTGAGATCGCCAGCTCGGACCCGTGCCTTGAGCACGTTTCGGTCACAACGCTGGAACTTGCCGTCACGCCAGAACCCTGAGCGATTGCTGCCTGCGTAAAGGCCTATATCCATGCCCGCAAACTCGGCGCGCTTTGCCATTTCATCTCCAACCCAACGAACCGTATCGTAATACTGTGAGAAAAGGATACACCCAAGACCAAGCCAGTCCTGTGTGGCACTTGGATGGGTGCCACGGAGATATCTAATTAACGCTTCAAGCTTTGGATCATTGGTCCCACCTTGCTTCAATAGACCAAGACACAGACGCAGAGACTTCAATTCGGCATCGGTAAAGTTTTTGAAGGTGCTGGCACCTTGCGGAGGCCGACCGACTTGCGCTGGCTCTTCTTCATCAGCGTCGTCGTCATCTTCGTCGTCGAGCGTTTCAGGGTCCTCCCCCAGAAGCTTGCGGATAGTCCTGCGCCCAGCCTCCATTGAACTGCCCATACGGCGCAGAAGGAGCGTTTTGAAGAATCCTGCACCCTTTACCCTCTGTTGGAGCAGCAAACAAAAAGCCTCGGCTTCGAGATAAGCGTCGCGCAGGTAGCCACCAAGCACGAGTGCGCCCTCATGTTCCTCGCCGAATAGCTTCACCGTCACTTTAGGCAAGAAGTAGCTTCCGGTGGCAGGATTGATTGTTGCTTCGAGGTAGCCGCGTGTGCGGCGCACGATGCAGCGCAGCAGCGGGTTAAAACGCTCACCGTAGTGAGGCAGCAGCGCGTTCTCAAGCTGAACGCGGCGGATGGCTGGGGACATATTCGCCAAGCTCTCTGGCTTGAACTGCCAGGATGTGTCCGCTGCCTCAAGGTTGTTGCGAATGCGAGCGAAGGCTTGATCTTCAAACCGGGACGGCAGTGGATCGCGGACGTATTGCCAGCCATCGCGCACGTCAGCGGTCGGCACGACCTCATCACCCATTGCAATCGCTAAACAATGACTGGGGCGATACCACGGGCTTGTCTGAGTCCATCCGCCCAGCACGCCTTCATTACCGTGAGACAGTATGTGCAGGAGATCCCATGCCTCCACGGGATGAAGCTGCACCGGCGTAGCCGTGGCCAGCAGCATGCTCTTCGTCTTCGGGCCGATTTGACGAAGAAATGCCATGAGCTTGTTCGGCTCAGCCCTCTCGTCGATCTCATCTGCATCAGCGTCCACTTTGGGGACTTTACGGCGGCGGGCGCGATGTGACTCGTCCACGATGACACAGGTATAGCTGCGGCTTAGAAGCTGGTTCACTGCTTCAGATAACCCACGCACCACTAACCCTTGAGAAACCAGACCGATGCGACGCGGGCATTTGCCGAGCGACTTGGCTCCTTCCGACGGGTATTCTAGCTCGTTCTCATCCACCCAGGCTTTTCCATTCCAGCGGGCGGAAGGCAAAAGCAGGAGTTCCATCAGTTCATCCTGCCACTGCTGAAGAAGTGGTTTCGGTGCAAGGACGAGAATTGGCCCACCATCGGGATCATCAATCGCCATCAGCAGCGCAGCCATGGCGAGCTGGATTGTCTTCCCCAGGCCCACTTGGTCAGCCAATACGAGGCGCGCACCGCCGAGCCGGTGCCGCTCCAGTGCGAGCTGAGCAAAATACTTCTGATGCGGCCACAAACCCTGTTCGCGACGATAAACGGGAGTCTCCACAGCGACGGCAGCCGCAGCGGCGGTGGGATCAGCGGTAGATTTCAGTTCTTCCGGCTCAATGACCCTGCGCCCGATGATTCGCTGCACGTCTTGGGCAATGAAGGGACAGCAGGCGAGGTCCACGGCCCGCGCATCATTCCACAGCGCATCAAACTCTTCCTGCACCCAGGCGATGGTTTCGGGCGCATCGTCCTCCCACAGCAGCTCATAGTTCACTTTCCAGGCGGAGGCGCTTTCGTTCACGCTGCCGAGGAAAGCCGTGGATGTGCCATCAGCTCTCCTCACGACTCCAGCTTTGCCATGGATCAAACCAAAGGCGGAATCAGGCAGCACACGCACTTCGATCTTCTTACTCATCAGCGCTTCGTAAAGGGCGCGGTAACGTGGCAGAGCGAAGGGCGGCGCTTCTTCGGGCAAGCCAGCGCACCAACTCCGGCGCAGTGCGGCCTGGGCAGCGGCGGCAGTCGTGAGGTCTTGCGGATCGAGGTCCGAATTGCAAATGATCCGCACGGGACCAGTCACTTTCGCCAGAGCTTCACCCGCTACTTCAAAGAGACTGGAGCGGAAATAGCCTGCGATACGGTCATACGATGCTGCTCCCTCAAGGCGCTGGTTGAGCACTGCACGGTCGAGTCGATTACGACGGCTGGAATGACGCTGGAGCATTTAGGCGTGATCGTTGCGGAGGCGTCCGGCGAGGATACGAGCGGCTTCGCTGTCGGCCCCCCATTCGGCCATGCCTTGGGCGTTCCCGAGCGCGGCCAGCCATTCCAGCAGGCCGATGAAACCTTCACGCTGGCCCCAGTAGCCTTGGCCGAAGGTGTCGCGCAGGTATTGGCGGCCCGGTTCGGGGCTATTATCAGCGGCGGTGGTTTCACGGATGGCGAAGAGCAGGTGACGCAGGGCGGAGGCGGCAAAGGGATGCGGTGCTCCGGCTCCCACACGGCCACGGCGGGCAGGCATGGCTCCCGGGCTGCTGCCACTGAGCGGTGCCAGACCAGTGGCGGCGAAACCGCTCGGCGTGAGCATTCGCGCACCGTTGGCTTTGTCCGTCTTCAGTAGCGGGCTGATGTCGGTAACGCCGAAGCCACGGGCCAGCTCTTCATACATGCCTTTGCGGCGCTCCCCGCGACTCTCGATATCGAGGGCGCGGAGGTAATAGCGTTCCACCAACGAAAGATCACGCCAACTGCTGTCTAGCCCTCGCGGCACAAGGAAATCACAGGCGATACCGAGGGCGCGCTCAATGACGGCTTCGAAGTCGCTCTTCTGGTTCTTGGCACGCACGGCGAAGACCTCATGCTCCACGTCCCGCCCGTCCAGGTTGCCGTATTGGGTCAGCACTTTCAGCGCAGCGGCGTAAGCGGCTAGCTGGTAGTCGGCATCGTTGAAGTTCGGCTCGCCATCTTCATCCAGCGCCTGCATGGACTCGATCTGGCGCTTCACCTCATCTTCGACCAGTGGATAGACTTCATCTAGGAAACCAGGCTCGTTGGCGGCTCGTTTCCGCAGCACGAGGCAGACGGTGCCCTGCACGTAGTTGCCCTTCTTGATGCCCACTGCCTCCGTCTCGGTGCTGATGGTCCAAGCAGCGGTGGCAGCGAGTCCAGCGGCCCAGAGGATCATGCCCAGGTCCGCCCACACCGCCGGGTCTTGATGGGTGAACATGACCATTTGCAGGCCATTGTCCGGCATGTGGCGGGCCAGGTTTCGGTAAACTTCCACCATGCTGCGGCGGAAGTCCTCCCCATCTCCACGCACGGCGAGTTCAGCGCGGGCATCCGGGGTCCATTCGGGAAAGGTGCGGTTCAATTGCTTGTCATACCATGCGAGGAAAAAGTCGGCGAGTTCGTGATAGTTCACCGCGTCTGCGTAAGGCGGATCGGTGATCCAAAGGTCGCAGACTTCACGGAGGTCACGAGCATCGGAGGTGACGATGCGTCCATGGCTGCCGAAGGCGTCATCGTTGTTGCCGTTCAGGATTGAAAAAGTCTCCTCCAGCTTGGTGAAGCCTCGTCCTGCATAGTTGAAGTGGCAGTTGAGCGCTTGATTGTAGAAGACCTGATTTCCCTTTTCATTGCCCTTGTGAAACATCCAAGCGCTTAGCCGCGCATCCCAATCCGCCATCCGACCAAGTCCGAGCAAACACGCAGATTTGGCGGCATTGGTTGAGGCAAGGCGCGAAGCGATTTCCGCTAACATGCCATGCGTCAACAATTGCCGTGGCGTGAAGAGGTGATGCCAATGGGTCCAACCGCGCTCTCGAATTGGCTGCTCTGTATTGTAGCCTGTTACAATTGGCCTTGAAGGAATGAAGCCCTCATGTTGCCATTCAGAAAAGCGTTCACGCAAGAGTTCCTGGACTTTGCTTTCGCGTTCGAGGTCGGCTGGCTCTGGTGCCGCATAGCGGCGGATTTCCTGCGTGCGGCCATCAGGGAGGATCACTGTCTTCACCCAGCGGATGCAGTAGAGACGCTCCTGAAATACATCGCTGGGACGTGGCAGCACATCTTCGTTGGTCCAGCGCCGAAGTCCTTCAGCGCCACGGAGAGCTTCGACCGACCATGAACGATTGGCGTCGAATGGGTCCATGACGCGGCTGTTTTCCAATGTGCCTCCCTTTCCAAGCTTGTAGGTGTTTAACTCGGCATCGGAGATCATTACGATCTCCGGCTGGAGCCGGTCTGAACCGGGAACTCGGTGCCAGTGGACAGCGACTTTGGACTTCTCACCGATCAGCCAACTCCCAGCCAACGGAATGAAGTAATCACAGCCCTCTGGTTTCACCTCCACGCAGTAGAGATAAGCATCTGCGCGTTCGCCCGCTGCATTGTGCTCGATGCCCCATTCCGCGATCTGACGATTGGCTGCGGCTAGGGCGCTTCGCTGCACGCGCATGACTTTCTCCTGCACTTCTTCACCTCCGCCGAGAAGATTGAAGCTCGCCCAAGTGAGCAGGCACGCGACGGGGTTGAGATCAGAGGCAAAGGCATCACAACCGATCCGAGCCGCCTCAAAGGGAATGGAACCACCACCACAGAAACTATCCCCGACGCGCGGCGTATGGCCGAAGGTGCGCTGGCCCAACTGCCCGACCAGTTCCTGAAGGGAGGTAGCGGTGGTGCCGAGGTGGGCATTGATCTCTGCCCAGGCTTCAGGTCCTGGCCCTCCAAAATTCTCTGGGCGAGCGCAGTGGGTAATGCGCTCAGCATAAGTGAGTGCATCGAAACTCTCACGGTCAGGCACAGGCCGACGACGTTGGTCGTCGAGGGCCTTCCGTCCGACCGCATCAAGCGATTCCCAGATGCGAGCGCAGACGGCTTCTTTCTCCTCTCCAGAAAGGCCACGCTGAAAACCTCGTGCTGAGAAGAACTCATCCTGAATTGCCGATGAGGCCGCTTCTCTCCAAGCACCCACTGGGATCTCACCGTCTTGGCGCTGCCAAACGCCATCATCATCCATGGTGAGGATCTTGAGGAAGATCTCGCGGTCCTTCTTCGGGTCATCAGATGCGGGCATCAACATGCCCAGGATGGAGGCGCGGACGAGGATGAGTGGCTTCCGCCCCCACCATTTGCCAAGACGAGTCAAGGTCTGCCCATTGTTGGCCTTGCGCTCCTTATAAGACTCCGCCGAGAGGCGGGCGATGGGGAACTGGGTCTCGATGAAAGCGGGCATGGGAAAAGCAGGAACTTAGAGGGAAAGGGAAAGCTGGGAATGCCCGAGCAACTCGCGGCGGGCCTTGGGGGAAAGACCTTCGCCTTTGACGAAGGGATTGTCGGCGATGGCGGCACGGAGCGCCTTGCGCCAGCCGAGGCCTTTCTGCATGGCCTGCCCGGTGTTGGCCACGGTCATGGTGTAGAGCCACCAGCGCTCCTCGGGGGCGAGAGCCTCCCAATTCCGCAGAGCATTCGGGATGTCATCTGGTGGCGCGTCTTCAACTGCCCAGCACAGGATGCAGAGTTCCTTCCCGAGAGAAGGATGAACAGGGACCGGTTTGCCTGGGTTCTTGGGGAACTTGGCAATCGAAAGGCCATTGGCACGCAGACGGCGGTTTGCTTCCTCCCAGAATGCGGGGGCCAGCGCGAGCCAGCGGGTGCGGTCGATAACGACCCGCAGGGCGGGATCGCTGGGGGAAGGCGTGTCAGTGCTGCGCTCGCCGAGTGAATTGAGGTCATTGCCCCGGTGCTCCGTGATGCAGATCAGGTCAGCACCGCCGCTGCCTCTGGGAACCGACACCAGAAACCCATGACGCGCCTCATCTGGCAGGAAGCCAAGACCGACGATCTTGCGGGTAGAAGCTGATGACGCGCGTCTCATGCGGCTTGAATGACTTTCGCGAGATTGAAGGGTTGATTGGTGGCCTTCAGCCAGTCCAGCAAGAGTTGCCCGGTGGGGAAGTGCAGGGAGCCAACCGTCATGCGCAAACTACCACCGCCGACGATGTCCTGAAGTTTCTCAGCCACGGCCTTCACAGCGGCGGCATCGTAGCCAGCTCCGAGTGTGCCGGAGTATTCCACGTTTTGAAGGCGGTCACTGCTCTCGGCTGTCAGGCTGATGTCGAAGGCTGTAACACCAGCGGCATTTTCCAAACGCTGCATCCATTCCCAAACGGCTGTGGAATCATCCAGCTTCGTCTGCTGAATCCAGCGTGCAGGGAGAGTGGGATCAAGGCTGCGCTCCTCCTGGCCCTTCTGAGGAATCGGAATGCGGATCGTTTCAGAGTTCAGGTCGTAGGCTGTAGCCACGGCCATGGCGCAGACGATGCGGCAACCCGTCGGAACGCGGAACGGTCCGTCATACGTCGCTGCACCAGCGCTGGTGGGTGACGAACCATCTGTGGTGTAGCGGATGGCGATGCCATTGGCCTTTGGCAAGGCCAGCAACTCAACCTCGTAATGGTCGCCGCGATTGTGAAGATGGTATTTGAGGCGGATTTTAGCCGTCCATTCCTTCACAGCACTCACGCGAATGAGATCAGCCGGATCAAAGGCGAGGAAGCGGTAACGCAGGCCGGTGGCCTCAAAGCGTGCGGGCGTGGGCACGGGCGTGGAGGCACTTGTAGGGTCACTGTCACCAGTCTCATAAACCACGGAGGGAGCGTGCAGCGGCTCGATCTTCAGGAAGGTGTGGCCATCACCATCCTCCTGCATGGAAAGTTCACGAATGGACACCTCCGGCACTGGCGGTGGGAAGGGGCCGCGACGGATGTGATTGCCCTCTTCACGCCAAAGCCCACGGTGGAGGCATGAGGCTTTGAGATCATCCAGCGCGGATAGCTTGTGCAGCGGCCAGTTGGTATTCACCGCAGCGGCCCGCTTGAAGTCGGACCAGAGGACTGTCTTGGTTTCCGCAGAGCCGAAGAGGCGGGCCTCCGCACGGGTGCGGAAGCTGTCATCGTCGATCTTGGTGGTGAACTTCTGCGCCCCTTCGAGGGTTTTACGAATAGTGGCCTCGCCGCTCTGATTCCCCGCGAAGGCCAGGTCCGTGCCCGTGCTCCGCAGGGCGGCATTGATGGAAGGATAGACAATCTGATCGAAGGCTTCCTTCAGCGCGGCGGTGAACTGAAGACCCACGCGGTCGCGCAGAGAATCGAGGGCACGCCATTGGGGATCATCCGAGGGTGTATTCTCCGAGCGGAGTTCGTCTTCGATGCTCTGCAAAGCACGGGTCTGCCGTGCAGAGTCGAGCACCTTCTGGAAGGTGTCGCGTGAACCCGTGAGGAAGAGGACGCGGTTCTTGTATTGCTGCTGGCCCCACCAAGCCTGCCAGTCGGCAGAGATGGGGAGCTGATTCGCCTGCCCGCCGGGCCGCACGATGATGAGCGTGGTCTTCTCCTGCTCGACCTGAACTTCATCCGGTGGTGGCAGCACTTTGACAGACTGATAGCAATCACGGAGAGACGCTGAGAAGTAGTCCTCCAAATGCTCACGCAACATGCGGTCCACCGTCTCTGAGTGAAGCGAAAGCGCGGTGGCTCGGAGCTTGGCGGCAAGGTTTTGCTGGTTCTTGAAGAAGAGGCGTCCGTCAGCGGAGTTGTGCAGATACCAGGCGCGTGTTGCTAGCTTGTCGAGGACGTTAGCCTTGAAGGTGGAGAGGTCACGACCTGGGCGCTGGAGGCAGTCCACGAGCTGATATTCCCGCAGTCCGTGAATGGCACCTGGAGTCGTGGAAAGGGATGCCACGAGAATGAGTCGGGCAGCATCGGAGGCGTCGGAGTTTCCATTGGCGGCGTCGATTTGCTCCACCTCAGCATCCCCACTGTGGGCGATGTCATGGGCGATTGCCTCGCTGAGGGAGGGATTGATCGTGCGAATCTCAGAAGCGATCTCGTCGAGGTTCAAATCAAGATCGTAAGGATGGATGAGGTCGATGGCCTCAGCGCGGTTGGATTTCCAAAGATTGGAAACCACCATCTGCATGAGTCGGATGACGCCGCGAGTCTGCTGGAAGCCGTCGTTCTCCTTGAACTTGCCCACGAGTTCCCGAAGGTCCGGGTGGAAGGGATAAGCATCACCGACACGCGTAAAGAGTGCTTCAGGTGAAGTGGTGGTGAGGTTCATCTTGCCCGCCTCACGCAGTGCCTCGCGATAAGCCGCCGCAACCTTTTGAATCTCAGCCTCCGAGGCGACCTTCTCGAACAAGCGCTTCCGCAGGATGTGATACAACTCATCGCCGTTTGGATTCACCGGAGTGATCGGGACGGCGATACGACGTGACTCGGAGGTGATACCTTGAACTGCGCGATTGAATGCAGCCTCAAGATTGGACTGCCCGATGCTGAAGTTTGTCCCTGCAAGATCCGAGAGCACAAGGCAGACATTTTCCATCTCGGCGACTGCCACGAAGAGGTTTGCCAGCGCCGTCGTCGTGACGACACCGAGGTCTGCATTTCCAACAGGAACTGCGACCGCGTATTCCAGATAGGGCGGCAGTTCGTCGAGGAATAGAATGAGAGGCTCAGCGCCGAGCATCTGTTTCCAAGCCTCCGGGCCTGGAGCACTAAGCAAAGGCGAGACATACTTCGTGAACTGGTCCCCCTTGCCCAACTGCTCAGCGATGGAACCCCAGATGCCTCCCGGCGCATCCGTGCTGCGTCCGTTGAACCCGACCACCTGGCATTTGCCGAGCGTGGGAGCTGGGTTTTTGTCCGCCAGCACCTTTTTCCGCAAAGCTGGATCACGCGCCAATAACCCGAGAGCAATCATGCTGTGCGTCTTACCGCCACCCATCGCTTGGGAAAGCAGGAAAACCGATGATCCTGCTCCCGAACCACCGAGGTGAC
>JAIXVB010000086.1 GCA_027483245.1 Verrucomicrobiaceae bacterium
TAACTGCCATGCGGGTGAATGCCCGAGAGCAGTTTGATGAGGGTGCTCTTGCCCGCGCCATTTTCACCGCAGAGGGAGTGGATCTCACCGGCTTGCAGGTCAAACGACACCCCTTTGAGCGCCACGACTCCGGGGAACTTTTTGACGAGTTGATGGGCAGACAGCAGGGCCATGCGCGCATCATGAGGGAAAGCCCGGCGCGGTGGCAAGGAGGAATGCGAGACTAGAGAGCGGCTTGCTGAATACCGCCACGTGGTTGTCTGTGGCAGTTTGGCGTTGTGAGGGCGGACAGGCTTGGGATAATCGCGACCACAAATGAGCGTGCGATACGATGTCGAAGGTCTGGTGGTGGTCGTCATGGGCGGCACCACGGGTTTGGGCCTGTCTGCGGCGCAGCGACTGGTAGAAAATGGAGCCCAAGTGGTGGTGACCAGTCGCAGTGAATCCAATGTGGCTGCGGCCTTGGCTCTTTTGGGCCCAAAGGCCTGCGTGTGCGCCGGCGATGCGTCACTGCCGGCGGCGGCCGGTCGCGCAGTGGCACTGGCCGTAGCGACCTATGGCAGGCTGGATGCGCTCTACCACGTGGCCGGCGGCAGTGGTCGTGCAAAGGGAGATGGTCCGCTGCATGATCTGACCGATGAAGGTCTGCGCTACACGCTGGACCTGAATCTGGCCTCAATCATGATGTCCAATCGCGCCGCAGTGAGGCAGTTTCTCAATCAGGGCTCGGGTGGTTGTGTGCTCAACATGGGCAGTGTGCTGGGCTGGTCCCCCTCGCCAGATTTTTTCGCCAGTCATGCGTATGCGGCGGCCAAAGCAGGCATCATTGGGTTTAGCAAATCCATCGCCAGCTACTATGCGCCCGACAACATTCGTGTGAACGTGATCGCCCCGGCGCTGGTGGAAACGCCGATGTCCCAACGTGCGGTCGGTGATGAGGCCATTCAACGTTTCATTGCCGCAAAACAACCCCTGGATGGTGGACGCGTGGGCACCCCTGAGGATGTCGAGGGGGCTTCGTTGTTTCTGCTCTCCAGAGCGGCCCACTTCATCACCGGCCAAGTGCTGGCTGTCGATGGTGGCTGGACCGTGAGCGAAGGAAGGACAGCCCGATGAGTCTGGCGATCGGCATTGATCTTGGCGGCACGAACATCAAGGCCGCCCTCATTGATCGCAGCACAGGTGCTCGGGTCGCGAGCGCATCTCGACCGACACTGGACGGTGAGTTTGTGGGTGAGTTGCCACGTTTTGCCCTGACGGTGAAAGAGATCGCGGAAGATTTGGAAAAGCTCAGTGGCGCGGAAAATCTGCCCGTGGGACTGTCCGCACCCGGCTTGGCAAACCCACTTGGTCACTGCATTGACTGGATGCCCGGTCGAATGCATGGGCTGGAAAAATTGGACTGGCGACAGCATCTAAATCGAGACGTTCGCGTGCTGAATGATGCCCATGCCGCACTGCTGGGAGAGGTCTGGATAGGAGCCGCACAGGGCTGTCAGGATGTTTTCATGATCACCCTCGGCACAGGCGTGGGCGGGGCGATTTACGCCGGAGGCAGACTGCTAAAAGGAGCCATCGGGCGCGGCGGTCACCTCGGCCACATCAGTCTCGATGCTCAGGGACCTCTGGACATTTTTAACACTCCCGGCAGTCTCGAGGCCTGTTTGGGCAACAAAACACTGCACGAGCGCTGCTCCGGTCGCTATGAAAACACGCACGCATTGGTCGCTGCCGCGCTGGCTGGCGATCCCACCGCAGAAAGCCTGTGGCAAGAATCGGTTCGGAGTTTGGCCGTCGGCCTCGCCTCTCTGATCAATGTGCTGGACCCAGAAAGGATCATCCTGGGCGGTGGCATCGCCTCCGGTGCCGGGGACAAACTCATGCAGCCGCTGCAAAGTTATCTCGATCTCTATGAATGGCGTCCAGGCGGACAGCAGGTCCAGCTCGTGCTCGCCTCGGCAGGCGAATGGGCCGGTGCCTATGGTTGTGTGCATGCCCTGACTTCTTCCTGAACCCATTCCCCTACCGCTCTCATGTCACCCGCAGAAACTTACCTCCACCTCTCCTCTGGCCTTATCGATCGTGTGCGTCAGCAGTTGCCGCTCATCCAGCAGGCAGCCGATCTTTTTTCCCAAACCATCCTCGCCGGTCAAATGGTGCACGTCTTTGGCTCAGGTCACAGCCGCATCTTGGTCGAGGAGATGTGGCCACGTTACGGTTCATTTCCAGGATTCAATCCCATCGTCGAACTCTCACTGACCTTTCACAATCTCGTCGTCGGTCCCAATGGCCAGCGTCAGGCGATGTTTTTGGAAAATGTCAGCGGACTGGCCGCGAGGATTTTACGAAACTTTGATCTCAAAGCGGGCGACAGTGCGCTCGTTGTGTCCTCCAGCGGTTGCAATGTGGTGCCCGTGGAGATGGCCGAAGAGTTTCAGCGACGTGGCGTCAAGGTGGTGGCGCTGATTTCTCAAGTCCACGCGGATGCCAGCACGACCCGACATCCCGGCGGGAAAAAGCTCCAGGACTTTGCCGATATCATCTTGGATACGGGAGCGCCTGTGGGGGATGCCATGGTGAAGATCGAAGGCCTCGAAACGCCCGTTTCCCCAGGCAGTACAGTCGGTGGCTGTCTGGTCGTGAATGCGATCAAAGCGGAAGTGGCTGAGCGCCTGACCCGTGCCGGGCAACCTCCCAAAGTGCTGACTGCGGGGGTGCTGTTGGGAGCTGAAAAGGCGACGGCTTTGTTCGAAGCGGCCTACGATGAACACGCCCGTCGTTTGGCCCCTTATTATTCAGGTTTGGGAGCTTAAAGAAGTTTCTTGACTGAATCTTGATCATTCAGCGTGGTTCAACAATTCGCAGTTTTGCTTCAAATCGTTCTGAGAGAAGGCTTTCAGCGAGATTCGCGTGTTGACGCCTGTGTTGAATCAAGATAGGAACGCTTTTAACCACACATGGCAGATACCCCGGACTCGCGCATTCTTATCGTGGACACAGACCCAGACTTTCTAGCCTGGGCAGCTGGGCATTTGAAAGCCCCGGGTGTGTCCGTCGTCACTTCAGA
>JAIXVB010000210.1 GCA_027483245.1 Verrucomicrobiaceae bacterium
CAATATGCCCCGATCAATCCTGCGGATCTGAACTTCATTGAGGGAACTTACGGCCGGGCGGCGCATCCACCGGCGGTGCCAGGGCATGAAGGTTGTGGTGAGGTGGAGGCAGTGGGACCTGAGGTGACCTCGCTGGAGGTGGGAGATGTCGTGATCCCACTCTTGGGTGCGGGTTGCTGGGCTCAGCACCTCACCGCCGCGGAGGCGTTTTTTGCGAAGTTGCCGCCTGAGGTGGATCGGGTGCAGGCCGCCATGCTGCGGATCAATCCTGTGACTGCCTGGTATTTGCTGCATGAGTATGTGACTCTGGAGCCCGGAGACTGGGTGCTGCAAAATGCCGCCAACTCAGGAGTCGGACGTGCCATGATTCAGGTGGCGAAACATCTGGGAATCAAGACCGCTAACTTTGTCCGCAGGCCCGAGTTGATCGAGGAACTGAAGGCGCTGGGAGCAGATGCGGTTTACCTGGATGATGACGCGGGAGTCGCTGCCGCCAAGGCCGACCTGAAAGAAGTGCGCCTGCGATTGGCCACCAATTCCGTCGGCGGCGACAGCGCCATTCGCCAAATGGAACTGCTCTCGCCCGAGGGCATCCTGGTGACTTACGGCGCGATGAGTCGTCGCAGTCTGAAGGTGCCAAACAAGTTTCTAATCTTCAAAAACCTGCAACTGCGCGGTCTCTGGATCACTCACTGGCTGGAACACGCGAGCACGGCGGAACTGCGTGCTGTTTTGGACCCTCTGGCACGCCTGCTGGTGCAGGGCGAGCTCCACGTGGCCGTGGAAGAAGTGGTGCCGCTGACGGACTTTCGTCGCGCCATCCTGAGAGCGCAGGAAGGTGGGAGAGCGGGGAAAGTGGTGTTGGATTTGAGGTGAGCCGAGTCAGTGGTCGGTATTCAGTGATCCGTATTCACTGGTTACTGCTCTTTCACACGCGGGCGGGTTTGGCGCTTGGCTTGCGGTTGAAAACACCCCAGGCGATGAAGGCAAAGCCGATCAGGATCATGAAGACGGAGAAGAACTGACCGCGAGTCATGCCCAGGATGGCGTCCGAACCTGAGTCAGGTTGGCGGACGTTTTCGAGGCCGATGCGGGCGATGGCGTAGAGCAGAAAGAACAACCCGGTGAGGATGCCGTGCGGCAGTTTGGGGAAGCGCAGTCGGACGGCGAGCAGGATGGCGGAAAGGAAGAGTCCTTCACCGAGGGCTTCATAAAGCTGGGAGGGATGACGCGGATGCAGCATGGCTTCCAATCCGGCGACGCCTTCTGGCTGAGTCTGGAAGAAGGCGATGATGTCAGGGCTGTGTTGCAGGCCCGGTGGCAGGGAAATCGGGGTGCCGCCTTGGGCGACGAAGTCCTCATGCAGGATCTCGGTGGGGAATTTCATGGCCCAGGGCACGGTTGTGACACGGCCAAACAGTTCTCCATTGATGAAATTGGCGATGCGTCCGCAGAAGACGCCCAGAGGTGCGCCGCAGACGATGGTGTCGCCGATGCCGGTCCACGAGATTTTGTGCTTTCGCGCATACCAGAGGCAAAAGAGCGCGACTCCGGCGATGCCGCCATGACTGGCCATGCCGCCTTGATTGATCAAAAAGACCTTCCAAGGGGCCTGCACAAAGTTGTCCCAATCATAGAGGAGCATGTAACCGATTCTCCCCCCCAGGACGACCCCAAAGAGCGCGACCATGGTGATGAAATCCGCCACTGCCTCAGGCCGGATCTCTGAAAGTCCGCGCCGCGCCAGAAACACCATGACCCGGTAGGTGAGGTAAAAGCCCAGCACGTAAGCCAAGCCATACCAATGCACAGCGAAGGTCTCCGTGAAGCGCCACACGTGCGGACTGAGATCATGGAGATAGTAGGCGAGGAGGTCGGTCATGAGAGCGCGGAGTTTTCGCGGTGAGAGGGCTGCCGGGCAAGCAAAAGGATGGGCACATGCCAATCAGCCTCAATCCGAGTAGCTGAAGATGATGGCCAGGATGATGAGCCCGATGACCACGGCGATGGTGACCTTCACCCAACTGATCGGATACTCTCCCGTGATCTTGCCCGTGACACCATTGACCGCAACCTGGTAGTTCTTGGTGCCGTAGGTGTAGGTCAGCAGCCAGACGGGCAGCAGGACGTGTTTAAACGTCTGCGCCGTGTAGCTGGGAGCGATGCGGAGATTCCGCTGAGTATCGCCCGGCACTTGCTGCGAACAGGCATTGCGCAAAAGGCCATCCATACGATCCCGCGAATGCTGGGCGGACTGAATGAGATCGATCTGATACTGCTCCACGACCCAACCTGAGAGGTATCCTGCATCGTAGGGCACGAGATCGGTAGTGGTGGGGAACGGCTCCAGATCCGTGAGCAGGGCGGTATGCACCCCCTTCGAGGCAGGCACCAGCACATCGTCAAAGTCATGGCTTACATGGCCACTGGCATATTCCCAGCGGGTGTGCCGCTGCTGTTTGCCCTGGCTGTCACGCGTGTAGTAGTAGTGACCCGCCTCAGCCTCCCAGGGGCACTCGGCATGGGCATCAAAGGTCCAATACGGCAGGTAAAGGCCATGCAGCGTGTCGGTCAGCGCTTTGTCACCCAGATTGCTACGCGCCCAAAAGTGGCTGCCATACCACTGGCGGATCTGCTCGCGAACTTTGGCCTCCGCCACCGTGAAGGGCAACAAACTGCTGGGGCGTATCGGAGCCTGGATGTCATCGACCGAAAGCAGAGACGGTGAACCACAGAAGTCACAGCGCTGCGCCACCCGCTTTTCATCAAAGACCGAAACGGCCTGACAACTCTGGCAGCGCACCGTTTTCCGCTGTGCCGCCCAGCCACGCTGATCATCCGGGATGGAACGCAAGGCGGCGACCAGATCACTCTCTTCCACCAGAGAACCATCGGCCTTCAGTTCGGCGGGCGAGACGGTGCCGCAGTACGGACAGACGAGGGACTTTTTGGAAGGTGTCCAAACGGCTTCTCCCCCACAGCCGGGGCAGGCAAATTTGCTGATGGCGGTGACTTCAGACATGCGCGGCGCATACTGGGGTGAGAGTGTGCTGCTGTGCAAATCGAAAAGCAGGGGCTTGCATCATGCCCACAGGAAGGGTGGCCAAAGCAGGATGAGAGACGTTTCTTCAACATGACTCGCCTCCTGCCGCTGCTCCTCGGCTCACTCCTGCTGAGCCTGCCCGCCTGCACCACGACCATGAAAGCCCCTCCCCTCAAAACCGTCCCGCATGTGGATCTCCAACGCTACAGTGGTGATTGGTATGTCTTTGCCAACATCCCCTACTCTCTTGAAAAAGGCAAAGTCGGCAGCCTCGACCGATACGTGATGCGGCCCGATGGACGCATGGACAACATCTTCCTTTTCCGTCGCGGTCATCTCGACGCCCCACTCGAGCAGTGGAAAGGCGTCGCCTGGGTGCACAACAAAGAAACCAACGCGGAATGGCGCGTTCAATTCATCTGGCCGCTGCGGGTGCCCTACCTCGTGATCGATCTCGACCCCGACTATCAGTGGAGTGTCGTGGGGTATCCAAACCGCAAGCTCGCCTGGGTGCTCAGCCGCCAGCCCACCCTCGATGAAGCCACCTACCAGGGCATTTTAAAACGCATGGCCGCGCAAGGCTACGACACCGCCAAACTGGCCAAAGTGCCCCAGCGCGCGAAGTAACGGACAAAGTGCTTTTTTGTCAGGAGAGATCCCGATGCATTGGGAGTCTGCTTTCTTGAATAAATCGAATTTTTCAAAAATCGGAGAAAGAGACCTTCAAACCGAGCGCTGAAAATGAGGTTCGACGACCTGCCGCGCCGAGCCAAAGAACGGAATCCCTGTCTCTCAGGATTCAAGGAGCAATGAGAAAAGCGACAGGGGGGGAAATGGAGCATAGACCAATCTTTAGCGCCTCAAACGTCCCTCTAGCAGGAGCGAAGGAGCCTCTGCAAAAACAAAGTCGGCAGCGCCGTGAAGCAATGCGCCATGCCAGGTAAAGCATCGGCTTACCCAAAGCGCAGTGATCGCCTAACGAAAGGTTACGCCTGCCTTACCGCAGCACAAGCCATCAGCCAATAGTCGTCGAGGGCCAGGATGCCTCAGGATCGTGCGAAATGAAGCCGGATTTTTTTCGGCATCACCAACCCCACTGACCTCATCCTGCCATGTCTTCCCACCTTCCCAAGCGCCGTTTGTTTGATCGACTTCATGTGGCATTCCTGCTTCCGTTGATCTCTGGATTTTTGACTTGTGCTGGTTCTGCTCAGACACCTGTCACAGGTTCATGGAGCCTCAATAACAATGGCAACTGGAGCACTCCCGCCAACTGGACAGGCAGCGTGGTGCCAGGGCTCACGACAGGCCCCACAGGCGGGATTGATGACGTGGCCAACCTCATCAACAACATCACCGCCAATCGCACGATCACGATCGATGGCGCGGTCCCTGGCAGCAATGTGGTGATCGGCACGATGAACATCGGTGATGCCTCCGGCGGGCAATCCTTCACGATCAGCGGCGGCACCCTGACCTTTGATGTGAGCAGTGGCAGCGCCAAGCTGAACAAGGCGGGAGACGGCGGCAATGACACGATCAATTCCGCCATGGTGCTGAATGATTTGCTGGAGATCAGCGTGAATGACGCCACCAACGATCAAGGGCTGGTGCTGGCTGGGAATATCAGTGGCGGCACGGTGGGGAACGTGCTGATGACCATCGATGACATCTCGGCCGCAGGAGCCAATTTTGTGATCCTGCGCGGCGCTGCCAACAGCTTCCTGGGTCAAGTCGTGGTGAACTCCGGCGAACTGCGTTACGACACCAACAACGGCGCGGTCGGTGCGCTGGGGGTGGGCAATGAAACGATCGTCAATGTCGGAGGTCGCGTGAATCTGGGTGATCGCGATCTGAACATCCAGGCCGATGACACCGAGATCTTTCGCATCGCTGGCAGTGGTCCAAATGGGCTGGGTGCCTTGCTCAACACAGCTGGCACCGCGAACTTTTCACACCTCGTTTTGAATGGTGATGCCACTGTGGGCGGTGTGAGTCGCACCGACATGATTCGTCACCTCAATGCTGCGGGCAACACGGACATTCAGGCTGTTTTAGACCTGGGCGGCTTTGATTTCACCAAGATGGGAAACACCGATTTTGTGATTCGTAACGCCGACATCCTGAACAAAACCGGCGCGGCCATCAACGTTCATGAAGGCGAGCTGCGATTTGAAAACAATGGCGGCCCGCTCGTCGGCGGTGTGGTCACGGGCAGTTCCTGGGGCAATGACCTCTCAGGCCTGGTCTTCAATGTGTCCTACAATCGCAATGCCTACGATGGTGTGGATCCAACGCTGGGCAGTCGTGGGTCTGACTCAAGATCACCAAACGCGAGCGCAAGCGCGAATGCTGGCAACGCGGTCGCCGATGCACGACTCTCTCTCGGCGTTTATACGGCGGCAGCGCTCGGACACATTGTCGATGTGCATGACAACTTCACCGTGAATCTGAGCAACGGTGTCTTCCAACGGGAAGGTAACACCGGTGTGGGACAGACCTTTGATCAGGTCTTAGGCACAGGCGTGACTTTTAATTTGGTCGCCGGTGGCATCGCCCCAGATGCCGTGGGCAATGGCAACAAGTTCGACATCTCGGGCGGCTCAGGGTCCTACAACTCCGCCACTGGACAGTATGATCAACCCGGGGTCACCGAATTGCGCGGTCTCATTGACAACACCTCTGCGGGAAATCTGGGCACCGGATTCACCGTGCGCGGAGATCGTGAACTGCGAATCACCAGCGCCCAAACCGCGTTCGACGGTGACATTTTCATTCAGCAAAACACCGGACGTTTCTTGGGCTTCAACATCAACGGAGGCGATCGTGCCGGAGGTGTCGCCGCCCTGGAGTCTCAGTATGTGAACCTCTCTCTCGCGGGGGCCTCTGGCTCGCTCAATCAAGCCAACTCGATCACGCTGGATCGCTGGGGTTCGATGGCTCTTTGGAACAATCGCCCAGGCCCGAGCGGAGAAGCGGCAGCGAACAATAATGACCGCATCAACGACAATGGCTTCACCAATCTGCGCAACGGTAACTTGCTGATCGAACCAAATGCCACCGTGACCAACACGGAAAACATCGGCCGAGTGCAGGTGCAGCAGGGATCCAACCTGCTGGTTCTAGACACCCGAACTGGCGGCAACTTCCAAGGCGGTGCCACCAGCCTCACGCTCTCTCCGGGTGCGGTGTTGAA
>JAIXVB010000599.1 GCA_027483245.1 Verrucomicrobiaceae bacterium
GCGACGAACGCGAACCATCTTGCGATAGAGTTCGATCTTGTCCTCAGCAGTCAGTTTCGCATTGATCGGGGCGTCAGCAGATTTGGCAGAAGGGGCGGTCGCAGTGGCCATAAGTTAGGTCTAGAATACTAGCCGGGTGAATGGGGGAAGCAAGTCAGAGTCCAGTCTGTGCTTAACCTTTGGTGCTTTTCACCCAAACTTCAGGAGCCAAAAACAAGTGACTCTTGTTCCACATGGAACAATTCTCAGCTTCATGCTATCTTCAGCTTCGCTGTTTCGAACCCTCTCTTCGGTGCGTTTAACACCCGACTCCCTGTCTCCCCTTCCCTTTCCGACCATGTCTTCCAGCCTCTACACCTTTCCAAAACACTACGATGTCATTGTCTGCGGCGCGGGTCATGCCGGGGTGGAGGCAGCGATGGCGGCGGCGCGGTTGGGTTGTCAGACGGCGATTCTGACCCAGAACCTGGACACCATTTCTCAGATGTCCTGCAACCCGGCCATTGGCGGTTTGGCAAAAGGACATGTCGTTCGTGAGATCGATGCCTTGGGTGGTGTGATGGGTCTGAACACGGATGCCACGGGCATCCAGTTCCGCATGCTGAACGCCAAAAAAGGTCCTTCAGTTCAGGGGCCGCGGGCACAGTGCGACAAGAAGGCGTATCAGTTTCGGATGAAATGGTTGATCGAGAACCAACCCAACCTCGACCTGCATCAGGGCAATGCCGCAGAGATCCTGGTGGAAAACGATGTGGTTACCGGCATCCGCACCAGCCTCGGCATGATCTATCGTGCCTCAGCCGTCATCATTTCCAGCGGCACTTTCATGCGCGGCCTCCTTCATGTCGGCCTGCAAAACCAGGCCGGGGGTCGCATGGGTGACTCGATCTCCACCCTATCGGACAGCCTTCTGAATCTCGGGTTTGAGGTGAAGCGCTTCAAAACCGGCACACCCTGCCGGATCAACAGCCGAAGCATCGACTTCTCGGTCTGCGAACCTCAGCCTGGTGACACCCCAGCGCCTCACTTCAGCTTCCTCTCGGGTGTCGTTCCTGAAGACGCAGACCTCGAAAAATCCGCAGGAGTGGCGAGTTTGGGGGTGCCAACCGGTGGTCTTGCCGCTACCCAGAGCCTCTACACCCTGAACTCCTGGATGCCAGAAAAGTTCCACGTGGAACAAATTCCCTGCTGGATCACCTACACGAATCCGCAGACACATGACATCATCCGGGCAAATTTGGACAAGTCGCCGATGTATTGCGGGCGCATTGAGGGGGTGGGACCCCGCTATTGTCCCTCCATTGAGGACAAGGTGGTCCGCTTCGCCGAGAAGGATCGGCACCAGATTTTCCTGGAGCCAGAGGGTCGCCACACACGCGAGTTCTACATCAATGGGGTCTCGACTTCCCTGCCCTATGAGGTGCAGCTCCAGTTCATCCGTTCCATTTCGGGTCTGGAGAAGGCGGAGATCATCCGCCCGGGTTACGCGGTGGAGTATGATTATTGCCCGCCCACTCAGCTCTACCCGACTCTCGAGACCAAGCGTGTCGGGGGTCTTTACTTCGCGGGTCAGATCAATGGCACCTCAGGTTACGAGGAAGCTGCGGGTCAAGGTCTGCTAGCTGGGGCAAATGCTGCGCTGAAGATTCAGGGGAAACCACCTCTCATCCTGAGCAGGAGTGAGGCCTATCTGGGTGTGCTGGTGGATGACTTGGTGACAAAGGGAACTACGGAGCCTTATCGTCTATTTACCTCGCGTGCCGAATATCGCCTGCTGCTCCGGCAGGACAATTGTGATCTCCGGCTGACTCCCCGTGCGGCGGCTTTGGGTTTGGTGGATGACTTTCGTCGCAGCCACACCGAGGCCAAGGCAGCTCAGGTTCAGGCCGGGCATCAGTTCGCCCGCACCGCTACTCACGATGGACTGCGTTTGGAAAAGTGGATTCGGCGCACGGAAAACGATCACACTTCCCTGCCTTCGGAGCTGCGGCGCGAGTTTACGGAAGAGGTATGGCAGCTCCTGGAAAACGACCTCAAATACGAGGGTTATGTGCAGCGTCAGGAGCTCATGATCGAAAAGACCGCGCGCATGGATGAAAAAGAAATCCCGGTGAACTTCGATTATTCAAAGATTCACGGCATGAAAAAAGAGGCCCATCTGCGCCTCAACCAAATCCGTCCCACCACGCTTGGCCAAGCCACACGCATCCAAGGCGTCACCCCCGCCGACATCGCCCTGCTCGCCGTGATGCTGCGAAAGGGATAACTGGAAACTCTGCCGTCAGACTGATCGAGTGATTTTATGCGCGCCGCTACCCAGATTCATCCCTTGCCTGTGCTTCGATGGCTCTTCAGCGTTCTTGGATTCGCGCTCCTCTCCCCTTCCCTGCCTGCAGAGACGCTTGAACATGAAGGCGGGCTTTATCAGGTGGAGCGTGTTCCATTCTCTGAACACTCTCGATTGCAGCTGCGTTGGTTGAATGATGCGGGCCAGCCCTTGTCGAATTTTGGCGGTCTTCAAAAGCAGTTGATGAAGGAGGGGAAAAAGATCCGTTTTGCCACCAATGCAAGCATTTACGAGCGCGGCCCGAGACCCAATGGATTGATGGTTTGTGAAGGCCGGGAGCTTGTCCCGATCAATCTGGCCGATGGATTTGGGAATTTCTTTCTCAAACCGAATGGCGTCTTTTTCCTGGATGAGGCTTCAGGAGGTCCTGCCATTTTGGAAACGACGGAGTATGTGAGCCGGCAGCTCAAGCCGCGGTTCGCCAATCAATCGGGTCCGCTTTTGTTGCGGAAAGGGGTGATTCATCCGGCCTTTCAAAAAGACTCGCCCAACAGAAGACAGCGCAGTGCAGTGGGATTCGTCGCCGCCACCCAGGAGATTGTCTTTGTGATGAGCGATCGTGAGGCCCGCGTGGAAGGTCGAGTGACGTTTCATCAGCTCGCACGAGTTTTTTGCATTTGGGATGCCAAGACGCGCTCTTTCTGGATGGTGACATCTCACAGATGATCGTTTCCCCTGCCCCGAATGCTGTTTTCTCTCCCAACACCTTTGCGGGCATGTTTGTGCTGGTGGAGTAGGGGGGCAGAGACCGCAAAAGCAAAAACGAGATTCACATTGTTCATCCGAATAGTTGTTGGCACCTACTACATGAACCTGTGAGATAGCTGGCGGCGGTGTGGGAGCTGAGTTGTTCGATGAAGGCACTGTTCCCCGGCTCGACTTTTCCTGTGGAGCGCCCATGGTTTGGGAATGAATCTTTCTGCTGAGACGGTCACGATGAATCTCCCCGAGCTGGTGCTCTACCTGGACTCGACCCTGCGGACGCGTGAGCTGCCGGACTATTCTCAGGCGGTCAATGGGCTGCAATTGGCGAATCGAAAAGGCGCGGTCACCAAGGTGGCAGCGGCGGTGGATGCGACACTGCCCGTGGTGCGCAAGGCGATCGAAGCAGGTGCTGATCTGCTGATCGTCCATCATGGTTTGTTCTGGAATGGCCTCCAGCCGTGGACTGGGGCCACCTTTGAGCGCATGAGCTTGGCCATGGAGCATGGACTGGCGATTTACAGTGCTCACCTGCCCCTGGATGCCCATGCGGTGTTGGGCAACAACGCGCAGATCGCTCAGGCGATGCAGTTGGTGCCAAGCGGTGGTTTTTTGGATTACAAGGGCCTGGCCGTCGGGGTGACCTGTGAGGCCGAGCTGACGTTGGAAGACGTGGTGAGCCGCTTCACGAACGCCCTGGAAGGCGGGCGGGTGCATCTGTGTGCCGGTGGGCCGAAGGTGACACGAAAAATCGGCATCTCCTCCGGGGGCTCGGGCTCTGAGGTCGCGGCGGTAGCTAAGGCAGGCGTGGACACTTTCATCACGGGCGAGGGGCCGCACTGGAGCTACACGCTGGCGGAGGAGCTGGGCATCAATGTGCTGTATGGCGGTCATTACGCGACGGAGACCTTTGGCGTGAAAGCGCTCGCGCAGCAGGTGCAGGCGCAATTTGGCTTGCCGTGGGTGTTTGTGGATCATCCAACAGGGCTCTGATCATGAGCTGGTTGAAGGCGGATTTCTTTGAGCGCGACGTGTTGACGGTGGCGCGAGATCTGATCGGTGTGGAGCTAGTCTGGCAGGGCTGCTCGGGGATCATCGTGGAGACGGAAGCCTATGCAGCGCTGGATGACCCTGCGTGTCATACGGCTTCGCGACCGAGTGCGCGCGAGTTCATGCAAAAGCACAGGCCAGGAGCCGCCTATGTTTATTTCAACTACGGCATGTATTGGCTCTTTAACCTGCTGGTGAAAGGGGGCGAACGTGAAGGTTTGATCCTGATCCGCGCGCTGCAACCCTTTTCGGGGATCGTGGAGATGCAGCAGCGGCGGAGCAAAGAAAAGCTGTCCGAGTTGTGCTCAGGGCCGGGCAAGTTGGCTCAGGCGCTGGGTATTGAGGGCAAGCATCATGGCCTGCCGATGGTGGGTCGTGAACGGCCCGTGGACTGCGGTTTGCGCCGGGGTTCTGAAGCGTTGGACGTGATCAGCGATGTGCGTGTGGGCATCAGCCAAGCCATCGACTTTCCCTGGCGATATCTCGCCCGTGACAACGCGCATGTGAGCGTGAAGCACGGGCGAGTGAAGCTGCCGAAGTTAAAGAACGCCGCCGCCGAGGAAGAGGCGAAGAGCAGCGACAAAGGCCACCGCCGAACAAATGGTTAGGCCGATTTTGCGTTTCGGAAATGAACCGAAGATGATGCCGATCAGGCTACCAAAGAGTGTGGCCCAAAGTGTCCAGCCAAGCCCAGGAATGAGCCCTGGCACGACAAAGAGAGCGCAGATGAGACCAATGAGAACGGAGAGGGTTTGCATAACGCGAGTTACATGGTCTTGACGGCGTTGAATACAAAGGGAAATCCGGGGCGGTTTTGTAAAGGGGACAAGTCAAGCTGGGCAAACAGGTCAATGTCACCTGCTTGACCCCTCCCCTAACACTCAACAAAAGTGCGCGCCGGTCGTGTTCAAATAGAGCGAGAACAATGACTGACTCGCGGTGATGAACAATCGGTTACGCTTGGGTCCGCCAAAGCACAGGTTGCTGCCGGTCTCGGGCAGTTTGATCAGGCCGATGCGCTGACCTTCAGGACTGAAGATATGGACGCCATCGAATCCGTCACCAATCCAGCCCGCGCTGGCCCACACGTTGCCATCGACATCACAACGCACGCCATCGGAACCGCCTTTGCCGTCTTTGTCGGTGAGGGCCCCTTTGTTGACGGCGAACTCTTTGCCTTGGTTGAGTTTCACCCCATCGATCACATCATAAACTCGGATGTGTTTCGCATCGCCCGTATCGACGACGTAGAGCTTGGTGTAGTCGGGATTGAAACACAATCCGTTAGGCTTGGCTTCGGTTTCCGTGACCTTGCTGATCTGGCCACTCGGGTCGATGCGATAGACGGCTTCTTTGAGCTGGAGCTCACCTTTGTTGCCCTCGTAATCCATCATGCTGCCATAACCAGGATCGGTGAACCACACGCCGCCATCAGGATGAACGACGGCGTCGTTCGGGGCGTTGAGCGGCTTGCCCTCAAACTCAGAGGCGAGCACGGTGATCTTGCCGTTGAGTTCATAACGCACCACACGGCGGTTGGCATGTTCACAGGAGATCTGGCGGCCTTGCCAATCAAAGGTGTTGCCATTGCTGTTGCCGGAGTTGTTGCGCATGACGCTGACATGGCCGTCTTCGGGCAGGTAACGCATCTGAGCGTTGTTGGGGATGTCACTCCAGACCAGGTAATTGCCGGTGCCATTCCAGGCGGGTCCTTCAGCCCACAGCATGCCGGTGTGCAGGCGGCGGAGGGGTGAGTTGCCCTGAATGTATTTGGAAAAAGCGGGCTCGAGCGCAATGACATCAGGATCGGGATAACGCTCGGGAATCTGGCCGGTCCAATCGCGAGCAAGGCTGGAGGCAGCGGCGGAGGTGGCGAGCGTGGTGAGAAAGCGACGGCGAGAGGTGATCATGGTCGGTCGGTTGTATCGGTTGGAGAAACGGAGGACAAGACTGCTTTTGCGCTTTGAAGTGCCTGGAGAGTCCACAGGATGGGGTAGAGCTGCTCGTGATACCACAAACGCGCGAAGTAGAGCCCGATGGGTGCCGCTGGGAAATGTGTGCCGTTTTGAGTGGCTGCGATGAGCCAGGTGGAGGCTTGTCGCACCCGTTCAGAACGGTCTGGGCCATTCGTTTGGCAGAGGGCGTGCAGGGCGACAGCGGTTTCTTCGA
>JAIXVB010000129.1 GCA_027483245.1 Verrucomicrobiaceae bacterium
ACCTTGGTCACCCAATACTTGATGCCATTGTTGCCGCCTTCTTCGACCTTCCATTCCCACTCCAAGTCAAAGTTCGTGTATTCCTTTTCCGAGAGCAGATTGCCGCCCTGCGTGCCGTTCAAATGAAGCAATCCATCTTCAATCACCCAACCGGCCCCCGGCTTGGCACCCTCCGGCCCTGACCAATTCGTCAGCGTCTTGCCGTCAAACAATGACACGGGCTCCGCTGCGATCAGGGAAGAGGCAGCGACGAAGAGTGAAAACAAGGGAATCAGTTTCATGGGTGGATGGAACGTTATTCAGAGGCCTGGGAGCTTTCTTTGCAAGCCTTAGCTACCCCTTTTCGGAAAGCAGAAACGTGCAAGACAGCTTTTTCATCCCCACTCTTGGCAATCCAGTCTTGCCAGCGTGAGGGAAATCTCCAAAGCTCGCGCCGACGCATGACCCCACACTCTCCCCAGCCCGAAATCACCCGCCTGCGCGACCTTTCCTCGCATCAGAAAAAGTCAGGTTTAGCGGCCTGGTTAGGTTGGCTCTTTGACGGGCTGGACATGCACATTTACACGCTCGTGGCCACGCCCTTCGTCGCGGCCTTGCTGATGAAAGATGGCATCGCGGCCCCTGCGGGTGAGGTCGATACCAAGGCCTCCATCATTCAGGCGGCTTTCCTCGTCGGTTGGGCGCTGGGTGGCGGTGTTTTTGGCTGGATCGGAGATCGCCTGGGTCGCAGTCGCACGCTCGTGCTGACCATCCTCTTTTACGCGGGCTTCACGGGCCTCTCTTATTTTTGCACCGAGTGGTGGCACCTGCTCATCTGCCGTTTCCTTTCTGCACTCGGCATCGGCGGTGAATGGGCGGTGGGGGCTTCCCTGCTCTCGGAGACTTGGCCAAAAAAATGGCGTCCTTGGATTGCAGCCACCCTGCAAACCGCCGTCAATATGGGTGTCCTCCTCGCCTGCCTCGCCGGCTGGTTGCTGAAAGATGATGACAGCCATCGTCTCATCTTCCTGGTCGGCATCCTGCCTGCCCTGCTTACTCTTTGGATCCGCAAGGCTGTGCCTGAGACTGAAGAATGGGAGGCCGCGAAAAAAGACAATCCGCCACCGCGCATTGGCGAGTTGTTTGGCAAGAAAGTCGCGGGAGTCACCTGGCGCGTGCTCATCATCTGCGCCGTCTCACTCACCGCGCACTGGGCCTTCATGTTCTGGCAGCAGAGCCTGATTCGCGCCATGCCAGAGGTCAAAAGTCTATCGGGCCCCGAACAGACCAACGCGGTCGTCGTCGCCCTGATGTACATCATGATCGGTTCCATCATCGGCAATTATGTCGCCGGAGCCCTTGCGAAAATTTGGGGCTATCGCAAAGCCATCTCCGGCATGCTCTTGGCCTACGGTCTGTGCATGATCGGCGCTTTCTCCCAGACCTGGACGCACGACCAGATCCTGATGTGGTATGCGGCGATCGGCCTGTGCCAGGGCGTCTTTGGACTCTTCACCATGTGTCTGCCGCCGCTCTTCCCCACGCTCCTGCGCACCACCGGGGCTGGCTTTTGCTACAACATCGGTCGCATCGTTGCCGCAGCGGGCACGGTCATGTTCAAGCTGTATGTGCCTGTCGGTGATTATCGACTCGCGCTCTACTATGCAGGCATTCTCTTCATCCCGGCAGCAGCCATCGCTCTGATGCTACCTGAGGAGAAAGAAACCATCGAAGTCTCATGAAGCCCCTGCACATTCTCCTTCATCTCCTGCTCGGGGGTGTTTTCCTTTACGCAGGTGCGCTGAAGGCATGGAACCCCATGACCTTTCTGGATGATGTGCGCAGCTTTGATCTGTTGACGGATCCTTATGCCGCATGGCTCGCGCTGTTTCTGCCCTGGCTTGAAATCGTTTCAGGAATCGCCGTCATCACTGGACTGTTGAGAAAAGGTGCCCTGCTCGTGCTCAATGGCAGCCTGCTCGTTTTCCTCGTTGCCATTGGCATCTCCTGGTATCGCGGCATCGACATCCAATGCGGCTGCTTCGGCAGCAGCGACGCCACCAGTAACTATCAAGAGCTCATTCTTCGTGATCTTGCCCTCCTTGGCCTCGGCCTTTACCTGCAATGGCAAGCTAGACGAACAAAAGCGAGTTAACCCTTCGAGATTCCCATTCAGTTCCCAACAAAAAACCCGCGCCTTGCCTTCAAGACGCGGGTTTGATTGAATCAATCAACGGGATCAGTTCAGCCCCACCATGAAGAGCATGGTGTCACCGCCACGATAGATCTTGAGCATGACGTTTTTATCGCTGCTCTTGGCCATTTCACGAGCTTCGCCCACCGCGCGGACGGCCTTGCGATTCACCTGGAGAATCACATCTCCTTCCTCCACCCCCATCGCCGCAGCACGGCTCTCGGTGTCGAGTTTAGTCACAATCACGCCCGTGACGTTCTCGGGCACGTCATAGCGTTCGCGGGTCGCGGGTGTCAGATTTTGCACGGTCACACCGGGGATGATCTCGGCGATGCTCGCGCCTGCACCGCCGCTTTTTGGAGCACTCGGCGTCGCTTGGGCCAGCGCATTTTCGGTCAACTCTTCTAGCTTGGCCGTGACATTGAAGCTCTTGCCATCACGCATCACGGTCATCGCCACCTGCATGCCTGGTTTGCGGCTGCTGATCGCCAAACGCAGACGTGCACTGCTGTCCACAGGCTGGCCATCCAGATGCGTCACCACATCTCCAGGCTCCAGGCCCGCTTGCTCAGCAGGGGTGTTGGCAAACACCGTGCGCACCACGGCGCCGCCCTGATCGACTAGCCCGAGGATCTCTGCCTTTTCACGATCCAGATCCATCA
>JAIXVB010000718.1 GCA_027483245.1 Verrucomicrobiaceae bacterium
GCATCTGTGCTGGAGGAGGTTCTCACTTCCAGTGACTCGACTTGGGGAAAGGGCAGCCATGTGGGCACATGTGAGCTCGTCGAAAAGCTCGGTGAAGGAGGATTCGGCATCGTTTGGAGGGCCCAGCAAAATCAGCCGCTGGTGCGCAATGTTGCCCTTAAGCTCATCAAACCAGGCATCGACTCAGAAGAAGTTCTGGCTCGTTTTCAACGTGAACAGCAACTACTCGCACGGCTCGATCATCCCTGCATCGCGCGTGTTTTTGAGGCCGGACTCACCCTTGATGAACATCCTTACATCATCATGGAGCTCGTTCATGGCCTAACCATCACGCGTTACTGCAAGGATCATGAATTGACGTTGGAGCAAAAAATCACTGTCTTTCGCAAAGTCTGCTCCGCCATTCAGCATGCCCATGAAAAAGGAGTGATTCACCGCGACTTAAAGCCTTCGAATATTTTGGTGACTGACATTGATGGACAGCCACATCCCAAGATCATCGACTTTGGCATCGCCAAGGCCATGAATCATGATGGACAGACCAAGCTGACCTGGATGACACGTCATCGTCGGCTCATTGGCACTCCCGCGTACATGAGCCCCGAACAAACAATGCCGGATGCTGGCACCGATGTGCGGACGGACATTTATGCACTCGGAGTGCTGCTCTACGAACTGATCGCTGGATGTCCACCCTTCACTCAAAAGAAGAGCTTGCCGGAACTGTTGCATCAAATTCAAGAGCACGAACCTAAAGCACCCTCGCTGCAAAATGGAGACAAGCCCCTAAAGCGTTCGGGTCTTCGACCCATCACCGACCTTGATTGGATCACCTTGCGCTGCCTGGAAAAAGAACGTGATCGGCGATATCCAAATGCGGAGGCCTTGCATGAAGATTTGATGCGCTGGGAAGAAGGACGCGCGGTCAGCGCTCATCCACCAACATCTGCTTACCTGATGACCCGTTGGTTTCGGAGAAATCGAAGCTTAGCCATTGCTATCATCATCGTTGGTTTAGCCCTGATCACCGGCACTGGCCTAGCCCTCTGGCAGGCTCAAGAAGCACAGCAACAACTGCGTGATGCGGAGGCAGTAGAAGCGGCACTCATTCATGCCATGCATCAGGCGAGCGCGACCAAAATCGGTCATGCACCTCAGTCCTACGATCTGGCGAGTGATGTGCTCAATCAGCTCAAAGCTGGCACATTCCCAGGCTCAGCCATGATAAAGAGAGACATCCTCATGAGTGGAAGCACTGCCGCGATGGAGGCCAGCGACCATGACATGGCACTCTGGGCTCTTGAGGAAGCGCTCAAGCTCACCGAGAAGCTGAAGGAAATGACTGCTGCAGACGTGGCGTATAATCGGGTGCTTGTTCTTGGCGCACTGATGAACGCGGAGCGCAATCACGAGGCCAACGAACGTGGTCAATACTGGTTAGCGTCCTCTCGAAAGAGTTTAGGGCCGACTCACGCACGCACCCTGCAACTCCAGTCCATGACCGCCGAAGCCATGCGCACGGAAAAGATCACCGGACACTTGGAACTCCAGCAGGATGCAGTCGCAAAAGCCAAGGCGCACCTGCGCTCCCCTAGTGCGATCACGATCGAAATCGAATCCCGATTGGTGCGCTCCTTCGATACAGCTGGACGACACTCCGAAGCTTTGGTTTTGGCCGAGCAACTCATTCCAACACTGCAAAAATACTATGGCACGGACCACGCCAAGGTCTGGTTCATGCGAGCCAAAATGGGGGATTCCATGCTTTACATGGGACGCGCTCAAGAGGCCAGAACTCATCTTGAAGGTGTGCTCGCCAGACAGACGAACCTTTTCGGTGCAAAGCATCCTCACACGCTCTGGACTCAACAATTGCTCAAAAGATCTCACGAGTCTGCGAAGCCATGAGCACACAGACTTTCAGCTTCACCTCCTTGACGACGGGCGATCACGTTGGCCCGTATCAGCTCATCAAACAGCTAGGAGAGGGTGGCTTTGCCAGAGTCTGGCAGGCTCAGCAGACTGAGCCTCTGGTTCGTCAGGTGGCCCTCAAGGTTCTCAAACCCGGCATGGGGAGCAGTGAGATTTTGCGCCGATTTCAGCTGGAGCAAGAGGCTCTCGCGCAGATGAATCATCCAGGCATCGCACGCGTGCTGGATGCGGGGCATACTGACTCCGGCCAACCCTACTTTGCGATGGAGCTCGTCCAGGATGGCAAACCCATCACTACGTATTGTGAGATCAATGAACTCAAGTTAACTCAACGGCTTGAGCTTTTTTTACAGCTTTGCTCAGCCATTCATCACGCCCATCAGCAGGGTCTCATTCACCGTGATCTGAAACCCAACAACGTGTTGGTCAGCCAAGTCAACAAAGGTGCTCAGGTTAAAGTGATCGACTTTGGTATTGCCAAAGCAATCGTTCCTGCGGCCCCACAAGACATTGATCTGACTCAGGTAGGAGCCCTTGGCACCCAGGGTTACATGAGCCCTGAACAAGCGCTGAATGGCGAGGACGTGGACACACGGAGTGACGTATATACGCTCGGTGCTTTGTTGAAAACACTTTTGGGTGATGATCCGCCGCAGGACCTTGGCTGGATCACACGCCATTGTCTTGAACATGAACGTTCTCTTCGTTATGCCAGCGCAGCTGCACTTGCCGAAGACATTCAGTGTTATCTTGATCATCGCCCAATCACGGCTCGTGCTCCAAGCACAAGCTACCGAGTGAGCAAGCTGGTGCGGCGTCATCGGACATTGACCGTTGCCGCCATTCTTGCTCTGATCAGTCTCGGGACTGGTATCGTCGTGGCGTTGGATCAGGCCAAGCTCGCTCGTCTGAAACAACGTCAATCAGAGGCCATGACGCGTGTTTTGCTGGACAGCTGGAAAAACACCACAGCCACAGAAAGCAAAGACACCAGTCTGCCCGTCATGCTGCGACAAGTGATGACCAAGATCGCTGCTGATGACTTTGGTGGGGGCGTCGAAACACGCTGCCGCACCCTTTTAAAGATCAGCGAAGCTGCCAACATTCAGGGAGACTATGCTTTGGGATATGAATCCGCGCTTGCCGCTCAGAAGTGGATTCAAACGGCACCCTACTTAGACATCGGCATCACCATTGATTGTCTCACGAACATCGGCAACAACCTCAGCTATTCAGGCAAACCCAACCAAGCCATTCCCTACTTGCGACAGGCCTGGGAACACTGCCTCACAAAAGAAGGCCCCGTCAGCACATACAGCCTCACACGGCAGCGAATGTTAGGGGCTGCTTTAGCAAAGGCGGCTGACCCTGAAGCGATCTCCTTGATTCAAGACACCCTCGAAAAAGGTCGCACACTCGGATTGCCTGTCACCCACACCGACATGATCCAATCCTACTCCGACCTCGCCACTGCAAAAGTTGCCATGGGGCACAACCAGGAAGCTCTGGAGTTGTTGGATGAAACAATAACCAATGCTCGCCAAGCTGGAGAACCTTTGCGCGATCTCGTGGTGCGCTTGTTGCTTCGCCGTGGCATTCTTTTGATCAAAATGCTGCGTTACGATGATGCCATCAAATCATACCAAGAAGCTGAGACTGAGGCACGCCGAGCGACTCCACCAGACACCGGCATTCTATTCATGCTGCAATACAACATCGGTCTGGCTCACATGCGCGCAGAGCGCCCGGCTCAAACAGTCGCCATCCTGGAACCTCTTTTTGAAGAGCAGGTGCGTTACTTCGGCACGCTCCATCAAAAGACACGCAGCACAGCGCTCACTCTAGCCCGTGCACATGTCGCTCTGGAACAATGGACTCAATTGGAACAACTGTTGGATCGTGTTCTCAAGAGCATCCCTCGGGGGAAAGTTTATTCGACGCATGATGAACACATTGAAGCAATCGCTCAACATTATGAAAAGACCGGGCAGGCGGACCGAGCCACGACTTGGCGTTCACGTATTTCAAAGAAACCCGTTTCTGAAAAGTGAACTGAAATCTTGGCGACAATCGAATCCTCATTGATGCCCCTTTTCTAATGTTCAGTCCTCAAGCCAACCAGAAAGCCGCGCTTCATGCTGTGGTGGCTTCGATCTTTGAAGATGTATTGAATGGGAAAGCTGACATTACACTCACAGAGGGCAGTTGGGTAGGCTCCTATCGTTTGACTCAAAAAATCGGTGAGGGGGGCTTTGGCATCGTCTGGCGCGCTGAACAATCGGAACCCTACCGCCGAGAACTCGCTCTCAAAGTCCTCAAACCCGGCATCGATTCAGAAGAGGTGTTGGCTCGATTTCAACGTGAGCAACAACTGCTCGCGCGGCTGAATCATCCAGGCATCGCACGGGTGTTCGATGCGGGACTCACTGAGAGTGATTGCCCCTTCATCGTCATGGAGCTTATTCTCGGTGTGCCCATCACGCGCTACTGCCGTGAGCATAAGCTGGGCTTAGAATCGCGTCTCGCCCTATTTCGACAAACGCTCGCCGCGCTTCAACATGCCCACGAGAGAGGCATCATCCATCGAGACCTAAAGCCCTCCAACATTCTTGTCGTCGAAGTGGATGGCTTGCCTCAAACCAAGATCATCGACTTCGGCATCGCCAAAGCTTTGAGCCAAGATGGCTATCGTAAACTGACTTGGATGACACGTCATCGCCGCCTAATCGGCACGCCAAGTTACATGAGCCCTGAGCAGACACAGGTGGAGGCACACACAGATACTCGCACGGATATCTACGCCTTGGGGGTCTTGCTTTACGAACTAATCACAGGCAAGCCACCCTTTGCCAACGCTCATTCTTTGGAGGAGAGGATTCGCCACATTCGTGAAGTTGAACCACCACGTCCTACAGGCACTCGTGACTCCAGTGAGCTCGACTGGATCACCCTGCGATGCTTGGAAAAACAACCTGATCGGCGTTATCCAAGCGCTGCGTCGCTCGAAGAAGATCTGCGACGCCGTCAAGTAGGCCTTCCCGTAAGTGCTCATCCACCCACTCGGGCCTATTTGATGAACCGTTGGCTGCGGAGACATCGAGTTCTCGCCACAGCTGCATTCATCGCTGTTAGCGCATTCCTTCTCGCCACGGGCTTAGCCATGAGGCAACGGAGCCTCGCTGAAACCAACCTTGGTGTTGCCTTGGACGTGCAGGAAGCGCTCATTCAGCAACTCGACCAAATGATCGAGAACAGCTCTGGCATTCGCCCCCAAACTGCCAAGTTCATTCGACAAGTTTTGGAACCCATTCAATCAGGCAAGTTTCCTGGATCTCCTGCCCTGCACCGAAGGCTGATCGAGGAAGCAAGCGCCGCCGCTGAAGCAGCGGGAGATATGGAAACCCGCGACTGGGCTCGTGAGATTCTCACCTCTTACCCTCAGGAGGTTCAACAACCATGAGACAAGAGAGTCGTTTGCCTTCACGGGGCCTAACCGAAGGTGATTTCGTGGGTCCTTATCAATTAATCCAGCAACTCGGAGATGGTGGTTTTGCCCGCGTCTGGCAAGCCCGTCAGATGGAGCCTTTGAATCGTGATGTAGCACTCAAGGTTCTCAAGCCAGGCATGGCCAGTGCCGAGGCCCTGCGACAGTTTCAAATCGAACTGGAGTCACTGTCGCAAATGAATCACCCCCACGTGGCGCGGGTGCTCGATGCAGGTCAAACAGAGTCAGGCCAACCCTATCTCGTCATGGAATTAGTGCCCGATGCCTGCACCGTGACCGAATGGTGTGAGCAACGTGGACTCGACCTCGCTCACCGACTGAGCCTCTTTTTGCAGCTCTGCGCCGCTGTGCAACACGCGCATCAGCAGGGCGTGATTCACTGTGACTTAAAACCGAACAATGTGTTGGTGTGTGCCGAAAATGGGAACGCGCAGGTCAAGGTGATCGACTTTGGCATCGCCTGTTACGTTTCAGAAGTAAGCTTGCCAGACAACATGTTAACGCTGGGAACACCGGCTTACATGAGCCCTGAGCAACTCGCGAACAGTGCTGACGTGGATACCCGAAGTGATGTCTTTGCTCTCGGCACGATGCTCGCCGAACTGATCGGTTCTAAACCGCCCCAGGATCTGCATTGGATCATCCATTGTTGCCATGAAAAGGATCGCACACGCCGTTATGCCAGTGCCGCAGCGCTCGCAGATGACGTCCAGCGTTTCATGGATGCTCAACCTGTAACCGCGAGGGCGCCAAGCTTTGCCTACCACACGGGATGCTTTGTCAAACGTCACCGAGTTCTTGTTACCGCTGGACTGTTTGCCTGCACCTGTCTCTTGCTAGGATTTCATTCTGTGCAGACGAGTGCAGACACCGCCAAAAAGCGCGCTCAAACAGCCGAACAAGGTTCCGAAAAACTCATCACCCTCTGGCGCCGCGCTGCCGCTGGAAGTGGCATTCCATCTTCGTCTGCCGCACTTCGTGAAATGCTAGACAGACTTTCCTCACCTTCATTTACGGCCAAGGTGAATGATCGCTGTCGCGCTTTCATCACCCTGAGTAAAACCGCTCAACTTCAGACCAACACATCGCTTGGTTTAGAAGCTGCTGATCAGGCCCTGGCACTTATTCGGGCTCATCCGAATCAAATCGATCCCGAGCAGCATATCGACTGCTTCATAGTCCTGGGACAACTGCGTCTGCAAGCCGGCCAGATCGAGCAAGGACACTCGTTTCTCCGTGAAGCTCTTCAGTCCGCTCTCCGATGGAAAGGCCCCGAGAGCCTTGAGGCCCTGCAGGGGCGTCGTCGCCTGGGATCAGCTCTTGTTGATTCTCATCCTGCTGAGGCCATGCAGGCGCTTCAAGCCGTGATTCATCAGGCACGTCTCTTGAATCTACCAGACACACAAGCTGACCTCATTCTCGCGCGCACGGATCTCATCACCTTGCTCATCCATGAGGGTCAACTCGAGGAAGCGCGCGTGCTTTTGGAACAGACGCTCAAGCATGCCCGCCACGCAGGCGCAGCAACCCAAAACTTAGCCGTGCGTCTGCTCTTGAAGCGCGCACTTCTTATGATCAAACTCAAACGCGATGACGCCGCTCTGGCTGCCTATTTTGATGCTGTCGATGAAGCGACGCAGAGCAATGCCATCATCCGATCTCCGCAGTGACCTCGCAGAGACTCACCAACGAGATTCACACTTCACGCGTCTCTGAATTCAGAGTCTCAGACGATTCAGCGATTCATTGGATCGACCTCAAGTCAGCACGCGAAGCAGATAAGCAATCTCAGCGTCCACCTCACTTGGGTCATCGACCACACGCGCCACTTCGGCGCGCACCAACTCACGAAAGCGAGCCCGCAATCGGCTCAACACGGTGCGCGCGGCCCCATCACTCATGTCAAAGCGCAGCTTGAGTTCTGCAAAGACTTCGTCACGCCCTTCAGGATTCAGCAACTGAGGGCGCATCACGGCATAACGTTCTGCATTGCCAATGGCCACCTGCTCAGCCTCCAATTCAGCCATGGCAATCTGAATCACCGTCACTGCCCACTCCCGATCAAAGGCTATGTCGGGGGCCTCCCCACTGATCATCTGTGCCTCCCCATCGTTCTCCAGATCATGCAAACTGACATGTGAACCGGCTCCCCCCCCACCACGCTTTTCTGCCGTGGCGTTGCGATGCGTCACATGGATAAAATTGCGCAGCGAGACCAACAGGAAACTGCGAAAGCGCCCCAACTCCGGACTCGCCCGCCCAGGCAGGTTTTTTTGCAATAGATGCTGAAAAAAGGCCTGCGTCAGATCCTGTGCATCTTCCTCTTTTAATCCAAAACCACGTGCATAGGCCAAAAGAGGAGGCCTGTAGCGACGACATAGTTGCTCCAGCGCCTCAAGGCTGGTTTCGCGATCTTGGTCGGCAGCTTCCAGGATCAGACTCCAGTTGGTGGTTTCAAATTCAGCGATCATTCAGGGATTCAACGCAGTCCATAGAACGCACTGACTTTGGATCAAGCACATCAAGTGACCTTGTGAATGAAGCTTTGGCTTTGGATAGCAATCACACCGTGGCAGGCAAATCCCATAACGCTAAATACTTGCGTTTATTATCAGCTGCATTAATTGCAATATTATTGCATTTATGAACGCGACCACATCTTCTTCTCGTCTTCCCGTCACTGTGATTTCAGGTTTCCTCGGCGCTGGCAAAACAACACTGCTCAATCACATCCTCCGCAACCGCGAGGGCAGAAAAGTCGCCGTCATCGTCAATGACATGAGTGAAGTGAACGTGGATGCACAACTCGTGAAATCAGGAGATGCCAAACTCAGTCGAACAGAAGAAAAGATGATCGAGATGAGCAATGGTTGCATTTGCTGCACCCTGCGAGAAGACCTGCTCAAGGAAGTGTCCCTAC
>JAIXVB010000097.1 GCA_027483245.1 Verrucomicrobiaceae bacterium
CCTCAGCGGTCCAATCCCCTGAGGCACCAGACCTGTTAGCAGGAGCAAGCTCGCGTTCACTTCGGCGCTGAAAGAAAGGCCGTGCAGGAAAACAAGATTCCCCTTCGAGGTGGATCAAAAAACCACCACCCTGGAAATCAAGGTGGTGGAGGCGAGGGGAGTCGAACCCCTGTCCGAATGGCCATAAGCCAGAGCTTCTACATGCATATCTGATTTTTTAATCTCGGTGTGGGGCTTCAATCAGCAGAATCCCTTTCACCCAGCGTCCTGTTAAGTCTCGCTTTCGATCCGGTCGCCCGATCAGCCAGCCAGCCTGGTGGTTGCGTCGTCAAAGCTACCAGACATTGCTTTGAAGACGTCGCGGGGCTTAGGCCGCGAGAGCTAGCTCAGAAGAGTTTGCTGTTGTTTGTTTGATCCGATTTTTAACGAGGCCAACGAATCATCCTCGGCATGCCACCCCGACCGCAGACTACCCGTCGAAACCAGGACGCCCCCATGTCGTGTTGACGCGCAACGTATCGCGCCACACGACAGGAGAGTCAAGGGGCCATCCTGCAAACTCAAGGTGCGACTGGCGCGACCGGCACGGGCTCAAACAGGACGTGACCGGAGCGGATGGGGGAATTCGTGGCGGTGGTGGCCGGAGGACCGGCTTCTGGCAGCTTGGCCATGAGGAAGTAACCCACACCGACGTAACTGTTGCCTTCCTTCACCAAGAGACCCTGGTAAGGCACCGTGCGACGCACGAGCGCATTCGTCGCCGAGAGCGGATTCGGATCGTCATGGGTGAAGCTGCCGCTGAAGGCTCCCGTGGTGGTCGTTATGACAGGCAGGGTCGTTTTGCGCGGATTGTTCGGCGCGAGCGGTAGCACGGCTTTGTTTTTGTCCGTGATGGTGACCGTGATGTTTGGACCAGGAGCAGGGAGACCGACAAAGGAGCTGCTGAAGATCAGGCGTGCGGTCGCATTCTGAGCGGTGAGACCCATGATGCGTGTGTTCAGCGGAGGGGCCACATAACGTCCACCGCTGGCGGCGATGTTGAAGGGACCGAAACCTGCTTTGTAGAGGCGTGCTGTGGCCAAGGTGCTGGCGGGACGGAACCAACTGAGCGGACCCGAGAAGGTATTGTCCTCGGTGGTCGTGGTAAGGCCGATGTCGATGACCGGAGCCCCGAGCAACGAACCTTTGGCCGGTGTGTAGAAGGTCTGGAACATGGCGACTTCGCCGAGGGGACCGACAAAGGTGGCCATGGTCAGGGTCTCACCATCGGCAGTTTTGCCTGCGATGGTGAGCTTGCCGTCATCCGCGACTTTGAACGATCCGAAACCAGAGCCCTGTGGCACCGTGACGTCCGGCACTGGAGTCAGGAGCGGATCTCCATCCGGCAGCGCCATGCCAAACGTGTAGGCACCCACGTAATTCGTGGCGACGGCCGTGCGCAGTTTCCAGATGTTCTTCCAGCCGATGGCCGAGGCGCTGTCAGACCCGATGGTGACAAAGGCAGAATCCGCTGCGATGCGATTGCCTGGGACATCCAGATCAAAGCTGAACGTGATCGGCATCGAGGCAAGTGCCCCGGTGCGTGGGATGAGGATCGTCGCCGAAGGCAATTCCAGCGGAGTGAGATCACCGGGCTGATTGACGTCGATGTCCATGGCACCCTTGAGGGTGTAGCGAGTGGTGCCCAGGATCATGAAGCCGCTGATGGCTCCCGTGTTCGTGATGGTCATCTCATAGCGGCCTCCGAGGTTGCCATTGATCGGCACACTGCGGCTCACTGTGCCGACATACGCGCCATCGATCCCCGTCGGGAAGGAATCCACCACAAGGCTGGTGGTGGTCTCATCCTTACCCTTGGTGTTGGAGGCGGTGATTTTCAGCGGGAACGTGCCAGCCTTGGTCGGCTTTCCTGATATACGACCCGTCTTCGTGTCCAACTTCAGCCCCAAAGGCAGCCCGGTGACCGCAAAGGTCGTCGGTGTCTTGTTGGTCGGCTCAGACACAAAGGCGATGTCGTGGACATAGGTGCCACTGATGATGCCACGGTCCATAACGACCGGTTTGATGAGCTCTGGCTTCGAATCAAAGACCTTCAAGATATGCGTGGCACCTGTGATGGTCAGAGGTTGAGAGCCGACAGGGCCCGTGACGGTGCAGGAATAGGTGCCGCTGTTGTCCGTGGTCAGGGTCTTGACCGAGACGGATTTAAAGTCACGCGCCACCGTGGCGTTGGCAGGCAGAGCGCCGCCGTCTTTGCTCCAAGCATAGGTGAGGCCATTGCCTGCGCTGCTGAGTTTCAGCAGTGCCGTTGTTCCGATGCCCTGAATCAGGGTGACCGGAATATTGCCGACCACACCCACTTGCGCGATCAAGCTGAAGTCGGTTCCAGTGCCATTGCTCACTTCACAGGTGTAGGCACCGGCATTGATCAGCGCAGAACTTGGGACAAGATAGGTCGCACTTGTCGCCCCAGCCACTTTGACGTTGTTCTTCTTCCACTGATATTTCAGCGGCGGTTTGCCAGAAGCCAAGACCGAAAGTTCCAAGGGTTGACCGAGGTGAACGAGTTTCGACACAGGCTCCTGGGTAATCACCGGAATGGCAGGAGCCACCGTGACCGAGACCGATGTGCTGGTAAACGGCGTGCCGCCATTGTTAACCAGGACATCATAAACGCCGTCATTGGCCGCCGTCAGTGACGTGATCGAATATGTGCTGCTTTGGGCATTCGTGATGGGTTCGCCATCTTTCCGCCATTGATAATTGAGGTTGCCAGAGCCTGTGACAGCCACACTGAAGATCACACTGTCGCCCACATACAGAGGGCTCGTATTAGGCGCTCTGGAGACAACCGCCGCCGTGATGGGATCATTCACCGTCAGTGTCGCTCTGGCGCTCTCCAGCGGTCCGCCGGGGTTGGTGATCACCACATAGTATTCACCTTCATTGCCTTCCACGACCGAATTGATCGTGTAGCTGGCGCTTTCCGCACCATCGATCTCTTCGGTGCCTTTGAACCATTGATAGAAGATCGGACCAAGACCTGTGACGGACACACTGAAGGTCACAGACGCCCCTGGATTCACCTGCTGTGACGCTGGTTGAAGACTGATGAGCAACGTCGATGTGATCACGCGGATGGTGCCATCCGTCGCGAAGTTGGTGGTATCCCAAGCCAAGGTCGGTGAAGACAAAGCAGGCAGATCGAAGTCGATCCCAGTGAAGTTGGGCGTGGCTGTCGCATCCCAGTTCAACAGATCAAATTGCTGACCCAAGACCGGTGCAAACCCATCCACCAGACTCACCTTCACTGTGCCTGCGATCACGGGTGAACCGGCAGCGACTCCCGTCGGTGCGACCAAATCGAGCGCATCATAGCCGGAGGTCGTCGCCCCACGATTGGTGCCGCCGATGTCAAAGCTCACGACCGAAGTGTCCGCCGTCGTCAGCCCATTGTAGGCCGTGACCAGACTTGTCGTGCCCACCGTGCCAATCGCCAGCGTTGTGCCCGCATCCAGACTGATCACCGAAGCTGCAATCGCGAGGGCATCGCTCACCACCGCGGTATCCAGCTCGACCGTCACACTGTCCTTCAGTTTCAATGCCGTGGTGAAACCGGTCAGCACGCCTGCGCCTGTGAAAGTCAGCTTACCCGTGCCGCCGACGGCAAGCCCCGAAATGGTCGCGTTGGTGTTGCCAGAGATGGCACCACCGATTGTCGTATGATTGTTGACGTTCAAACGGATGTCTCCAGTCCCAGCAGCGAGATTGAAGAGTTCACTGTCAACACCGGTAAACTCAATGGCCGCACCGGAGAGCACGGCGGGAGCCGCGTCACGACCCGAAAGAGACAACCCAATCGGCAGCGCGTTGGCACCGGTCAGAGGCGTCGTTGCTTGCAGCGTTCCAAAGTTCAAGAAGACCTTGGAATTTCCCAGGGCGTCCTTGTTGGAAATCACCACCGTTCCACCCGGGGTCGCATTGGTTGTGGCTTGAATCCCAACCGCCACACGGATCAACGAAGTATTCACACCATTCAGCACCAGCGTGCCTGCGCCGATTTTAATCAGGCGATCATTGCCCGTGCCGAGTAGGCTCAGGTCGCCATTCAGCGTCAACGTCGAAGCCGCATCGGTGATCTGCACACTGCGCACGATGGAACCAAAGTTGATGTCATTCTCAATCGTGGCCGAGCCCGCCGCATAAGAAGCGATGATGTCACCTGTGGTCAAAGTCGCCCCCTGAAGGGAACCGGCTGCACTCAGCGTGATCGGTCCCGAGGTTGCTGTGGCCGTGCGCAGATCCAACGTGCCGGTGTCTGCGAGGATCAGTCCACTCATGGTGACAGGCCCCAAGATGCCCAACTCCGTGCCCGCGGCTGGAGCAAAGCTGCCGCCTCCCGAAAGACCGCGTGTGGCGGCCAGATCCAGGGTCGCCGTTGTCTTCAGAGTGCCCGTGAGCAGGAGATCATTCTCGGCGTTCCCCAGAGCTGAGTCAGCGCTGATTTGCAGCAAACCTGAACCCACCGCGATATTACCCGTGAAGGTGTTCACTCCGGAAAGGGTCAGTGCCCCAAGCCCTTGTTTCAGCAGACCCGCCGTGCCTGTAATCGTCGAATCCACCGTCAGAGCAGCGGTCGTCGCTCCCGAGAACACACGAACCACGGGCGTCGCGTCTGAGAAATTCAGCGTGCCCCCTGAAAGTGTCAGCGTGCCTTCTTCAATGACCAGGCCACTCAGATCTTGAGTGCCCGAGACGTTGACCGCAAAGGTGCCTGTGGCATCGGAACCAGCAGAGAAGACCGCTTCATTGCCTGCGGTCCAAGCTGCCGTGGTCAGTTCACCCGCTGGATCCAGATTCCAAACACTGTTGGTGCCCCAGGTTCCCGAGGGAGTCGCCCCCCCTGCCCCAGCCACCGTATCATTGATGTCCCAATAGGCCGACGGTGGTGGTGGGATCACCCCAGAGATGTCCACCTGGAAATCATCGATCGCCATGCCTGAGTCGTTGCCGCTTTCGTTCGCGTCGCGCCAGCGGATGTGCAGGGTCTGACCATCCTCCCAGCCCGTGAGGTTCGTGAAGTTTGTGAGTGCCAGGGTCGTGAAGTTGCCTGTTGCATTGCCATCGATCGCTCCTTCAGCGGCGCCTTCGACAATGACTTCCAGCATGTTGAAATCCGAAGCTGCTGACCAACCCGTAGAATCATTGGCATTGCCACCCAGCTTCCATTCGAAGGTCCAAATGTCCTGGGAAGTCGTCGCTCCTTGACGCCACAGTTCAGAGCGGAAAGCGAATCGAATGTTCGCGCCTTCCAAGGTCGAACCCGAGTCATTGAGCAGCGAAACTCCAAACGCTCCCACATAAGAACCACTCGCGACAGACCCCAAGGCGCGGTCAGTCGAGCCGGTGCTGCCAAAGTTATAGACGCGACCAGCATTGGAACTGCCGGTGCCCGCAAGCAGAGTCGATACGCCTGGTGTGCCATCGGTATCATAGGCGAACCAACCGTTCGGCGGTGCGGTGCCTGCGGTTCCCATGCTGTTGAAGTCTTGAGTGTAAACTCCGTTGCCCGAGATCGCCACGACGCCCACGGGATTGACGGTCAAACTCGCCACCGCACTGGTGGCTGTGTTGTTGAGCCCAGGACCTGTCACCACGACCGTGTAGTTCCCTTCGTCCGTTTCCTGCACGGCATTGATCGTGTAGCTCGCAGACTCAGCGCCGTTGATGTTGATGTTGCCCTTTTTCCACTGGTAGAACAAAGGCCCGGTTCCGGTGGCCACCACGGTGAAGGTGGCAGAGGTGCCTGGATCGCGGAGCAGTGAATCCGGATCATCCGTGATCAAGACCGGCATAAAGGGATCATTCACCGTCAAAATCGCGGCAGCACTTGTGACAGCATTCCCATCATAGGTGGCGACCACGGTGTAACTGCCTTCATCCCCTTCCACGACCATTGGGATCGTGTAGCTGCTGCTCGTGGCATCAGGAATCAATATCGGTCCTTTGAACCATTGATACGTGATCGTTCCGGGCGCTGTGGCGACCACGGTGAAAGTCACCGAAGCTCCTGGATCAACGGTCTGTGAGGCTGGTGGTGTGACGATCTGAATGCTCGAACTCACGATCGAGATCGTGCCATCAGTCGCAAAGGTCGCCGTGTTCCAAAGCATCGTCGGAGGCAGGGTTGGCAGCAGGCTGAAATCAAGGCCCGCGAAGTTCACGACAGCGGTCGCATCCCAATCCAGGAGATCAAAGCTCTGTCCGATCACGGGTGTGAAGCTCGGCGCAAAATCGACATCCAGGAATCCGGCAAACGTCACGTTACCCGCAGCCGTGGCCGTTGGCTTGGCAAGAACCAGCGCATCATACTCCGTTCCGCGTGTGGTTCCTGCGACATCAAAGTGCAGGGTCGAATTGGCAGCACCATTGAGGCCTTTGTAAGCCGTCACCAACAGCGGCGTGCCATCGACACCAATCTTGATTTTGGCACCTGCTTCGAGGTTGATGTTCGTTGAGGGCACACTCGCTGCCCCAACGGCACTGGTTCCCAAAACCACCGTCAGTGTATTCTTCACCGTCAGAGGGGCAGCCGCAGCGGTGAGTGAACCGGTGAAGGTCATCTGACCTGTGCCGCCGAGCGTCAGACCTGAAATCGAAGTGGAAGTCGCGGTCGTCACCGAGCCCGACCAGACCGTCTGATTGTTGACATTGAGCACCGATTCCAAAGGCGTTGTTCCCGTGCCGAAGAACACCAGCGGCCCGGTGAACTCCATGGCTTCACCTGCGAGAATGGAAGGTGTGGCATCACGACCCGCCACACTGACCGGATGAGCGATGGCATTGGCACCGGTTAATGGAACGGCGGCTGACAAAGTCCCTGCATTCAGTCGGAACTGCCCCAACGCAGGTGAACCTGCGGTCAGACCCAGCGTGCCCAAAGCGTCCTTGTTGGAGATCTCCAAAACTCCACCCTCTGTCGAAGGCAAGCCAGACACCCCGACTTCCACACCATAAAGATTCGGGTTGGCTGTATTCAGCACCAAGGTGCCCGCACCGATTTTCGTCACGCGTCCTGCGGCTGAGGTTCCACGACTCACCGCACCCAACAAATTCAGACGTCCGCCGCTGCCCACTCCGACTTGGAGTGAGGTCGTAGCAACACCAAAGTTCAGGGCCGGATTCACCACCGCTGTACCGGCTGTCAGTGCTGAGGCAGACAAACCCGTCGCGCTAACAACGCCTGTCGCATTCAGCGTCCCTGCGGCTGTGAAATTCAGTCCACCGACCGCTGGAGTGGCACCCGTGAGGTTGAGCGTTCCAGTGGAGATCAGTGTGGTGTTCGTGGCGTTAAAAACTCCCGGCACCGTCAAAGTTGTGCCTGTGGCAATGTCATAGGAACCCGAGCCCGAAACGTCACGCCCTGCATCGAGCAGAATCGAGGCAGTCGTTTTCAGCGTGCCATTCACGATCAAATCATTGGTGAGCTGACCCAACGGGCCTTCCGTGGCGATGCTCAAGGTACCTGCACCGATCGTGACGTTTCCAGCGAAGTCATTCGCACCCGTCAGCACCAAAATCCCCGCGCCTGCTTTGCTGAGGCCGTTGGCTCCCGAGACGGTCGAGGCAAGAGTCGTGGTGACGCCCGATTCCACAACGACCAGAGGTGACGAATCACTGAACGTGAGAATACCGCCCGTCAGTGTGGGTTCGCCTTCCTGGAAAGTGATGCCGCCAACACTTTGATTGCCACTGACCGTCACCGTGAAGGGACCGGTCACATCCGAACCCGCTGAAAAGGTCGCATCTTTACCTGCGATCCAGGCCGCAGGAACCGTGGTTCCCGCAGGACTCGTGGACCAGAAATCACTCGTGCCCCAGGTGCCCGTTGGTGTCACTCCAGCACCGGCGACATCACCATTAGCGTCCCAGAAGAGGCCTGGATCGAGCGCTGTGTAGCTCAATACAAAATCATCAATGCCAAAGCTATCGCGAGAGCCTGTGCCCGAGGAAGCAGCCAAAGCCACCACACGAATCCAAGCATCGGGTTGATTGCTTAGCGGAGCCAGTTCACCTGCCGTCAGGGTGATCGGAGTGCTGCCAAACGCAGCCGGATCACTGAAGGTGGTGAGTGTGGTCCATGAGGAGGGCGTCGTTCCCAAGCCATATTGCACCGACCACACCGTGGAGCGTGTCTGGACGCTAAGCATTTGCAGATTCAGGGTGAGTCCCGTGAGGGAGAATCCAGTCGTGGTAAGATTAAAATTAAAGGAAGCTCCAGGATCACCAAAGCTTCCTGTTTGGCGCACACCTAACGCACGATTGATGGAAGCCGCCTGGGTCGCGGTGCTATCCGCCGATGTAGCACCGGTCGCTGTTGCCATGTTCTTGAAACTGCCGCCTGAGTCAGACCATGCTGTCGCTGCTGTTGTCAGGGATACCGATGTCCCCAAAGCCGTTGCCGTCGCCCCAGTGCGCACCGTCCAATCGGTGGGCAGCCCAGTGCCAATGCCATTGAAGTCCTGGGTGTATTGAGTTCCGGTGAGAGTGAACCCCGCCTGTGCTGTGGGACTCCAGGAAAGAGCACCTAACAAAAAGCTGCTAAGCAGGCAAAGCCCTCGTTGAGAGGAAGAGTTCAATCGCAGTAAGGAGGATCTCAAACGCATGTTGTGGATGGGTGTGGGTTGAAAACGCACTGAGTTGTCACCGCCTGTTTTACGCCATCTTGATGATTGGGCGCGGAGCTGGTTGGCAACAAATTCGGCACATTCGGTGCTGCCCTTCAGCGGGGATCGTGCCAGCGTCGTCACGCGAAATTCTAGTGGTTCGCTTTTTACTTTAAGCTCACCTAACAAATTCTGTCGAATCGCCACAACTGCATTTCCTGAATGCAACAAAGCATCTGATTTCCATGCCCTTGGTTAGGCTGAAGCCCCTTCCATCCAGAGAGTCGGATCAAACATGCGCGAAGCTCACACATTTGATTTCAGGACCTGATATTTTTTCAGCATCCATGAGCACGCCGACGACGCACCAAAATCCAAGTCATGCCAAGACCGAGCAGCAAAGCCCGTGAAGGCTCTGGCACAGCGGCGAGGCTGATGCCGGAGGCAATCGCCGATACCGGTGAAGACGTGGTCAGTGCCACCTGAGATCCCGTACGGGCGACATCCCAAGTGTCGGTATCAGGATTGTAAGTGCCCGTCAGTTTGAGGAAACCGGAGCCTTGATCACCAAAAATGAAAGTATTCCCCGTGGACCCAAACAGGCCTCCTCCCGCGTAAAGGTCACTGGTCGGCACACGATAACCATTTGCCCCTGAGAGTGCAGCCCCCACACCTGTGCCGTAGAAGATGGCATCCACCGGAACGCTGGCACTGGTGACGGTGCCCGAGGAAAAGACCGCCACACCATCCGCATTGGCACCACCATTGCCCATCACGCCCGCTGAATTGGCAGTGCCGATCCCACCATCCCCACCCGTGGTTGAGGTGTTGATCGTTCGCAGCCAAGTGAGACCGGAGAGATCCGCAGAACCCGCCCCGTTCAGCAACAGGCCTGTGCCGCCCACGTAAAACACATCTCCGAGAGCGACGCTCCCAGTGGTGATCGAAAAGGCATACGTCAACGCACCGCCCGCCGCCCAACCGTTGGCAGTCGCTGTGCCGTTGTTGCTGACCACCACCGTGTAGGGCGTCACTGAAAAGTCGATCGTGTCTGTTGCTACCAGCTGCACATATTCATTCACTCCATCGGTCCCGGGCGGATTGACCATGACACCGGAGATCAAAACGGCAGCGGTCGCTTTTTGAAACACCGCCATGCTGAGGATCAGAATCGCAAGGATAGACTTGGGCATGGTCTAACCAAGAGCGTTTTTAGTGCCAGCCCGCGAGTTTAGTCCGAACTCAGACAAGTCTGTGGCTCCTCATTCTCACGATTATAGATTTACCAAAAATTTGTGTTTCATCGCTCCACGCAGCATCACCAGCCTTTTTGTAACACTGCTGGGAAACGGAAAAAACGCGCCAGCGTCCTGGAGTGCTCCAGTCCTCTGGAGCTTTCGCAGGCCGAGAGACGCAGTCAGTGAAAGAGCCTACGCAGGCCAAGAGACCCTCGAAAGCGCTGGAGGCCCCGCGCCATTGCGATGTCCGACCGTCTCATTGCGATGCCCGACCGTCTCATTACGAAGTCCAACCGCGCCATTGCGATGTCCGACCGTCTCATTACGGTGTCCGACCGTCTCATTACGGTGTCCGACCGTCTCATTACGATGTCCGACCGTCTCATTACGGTGTCCGACCGTCTCATTACGACGTCC